>JALYTI010000339.1 GCA_030854375.1 Acidobacteriota bacterium
CTCCTCGGCGGTTCAATTTATGGGTAAGTGGAATTCTATTCAGCCCTCAATGAAGTGTCAACACATGAATTCAGCGTCGAATAAGATCACGCCCGGATCAGAATAGGGGCTTTAGTGGGCCAACACTAATTTCATTTCACAGCTCGCTGTTCTGATGTGGGAATTCACGCTGAGATCCAGAGCTCGTCATTTTCAAAACGGGCGGGTGCCTTGGTGAGAAGGGAACGAAAGAAAATGTAAATTACCCAGCACTCAACTGCGAAAGGCGGAAAGCCGAGATAACCAAGCACAGGCATTTCAAAAATCTTGACGTTTCCAAGATAAGGAACAGTGTAGGTCCATTTCGAAAGCGCCCAATAATTCCAAAATTCCCAGAGAATCCCGCACAGACCGCCGCCCACGAGTAAAGCGAGCAACCGTTTGTAATTTCCAATCCTTAAGTCACCAACAATCGAAGGCCAGCCTCGGAGATAGTTAATGGGATCAAGCAGGAAAATGAAACCTATCCACACCACAGGCGCCAGCCATCCGGATAGGAAGATAAGCGGCAGCAGCGTGCCGACTGTTCCGATCGCAATAAGCAGGTAAAGCCCTGCCCTGGGGGTTTCGATCCTGCGCATGGCCCCGGTATTGGCGAAGACGGTAACTATTAGAAGGCGCGCCGTAAGAAAGATTGCCGGCGAAATTGTGGCAAAGGCCCAGTCGTAACCAACTCGGCGAAGATAAGGATTTGGCTCAAGATTGTGATAGTGCCACCAAAGCTCAGAGTCTGACCGCCAAAACCGCGGGGTATTGTAAAACTCAAAAATCCACCATGCGGCTATGGAAACGATAACGATAATCAATAACTCTAATCTGTGTGTCGTGAGCAGCGAACGACCTGCAACTCTGAATACCATCGCATCAACAAAAAGGATGTAGCCGGTCCATACAATCGGTGTAAACCAATGGCCGACAATTTGGTTTTCGGTGAAAAGGAAAACCTCAGCGAGGATAACAATGGTGATTCCAATGTAACCGTAGAGTTTCATGGGACCTCGAGAAGTTTAGAGTACAGCTCAGCTTGCTACTCTAAACTGGTTGAGCGACGCGGCAACTTTTTTTCAGGCGCAACAAATTCCTGTCAGTACCACCTGCGGTAGCGGGTGGGTTGCCCCGGCCGCGAAGGAGACCCACCCGCTGCCGCAGCTGGTACTGACAAGACGATGTCTCGCGATATCTCACTATCGGTCCTTACTGAATTCTTCCCCAGGCGCTGGTCTTCCAGTTGTCGATGGCATCAGTTCTCAGGATCCATGGAGGCAGCGGCATCAGCAACAGTTCCGAGAGCGCGTTGACGTACGGCTCGTACATCAAACGGAATTCAGTCAATCTCTGCTCGGCTTCCTCGCCTTCACGAAGGCGAGTGCCGTTGTGATTGAGGATTTCCCGGATCCGATCCAGATCGCCGGCGTGAAGCCGGGTAAGGCTGGATTGTGGACCCGCTGGAGCGGTTCTGAAGATCTGCGCGATATCGACGACGGCGTGACGGGCCATTGCAAAGGTCAGCTTGGCTTGCCAGGTGGGCGTGCCCTCTATCCCCACCATAACCAGGGCACAGGTATCGAGAATAGTCGTCATTGCTGCCAGCCATGATTGATTGTCATGCTGCGAGCGGAAATAGCACAGCACTGGATAGGAGAGGTGACTTTCAAGCAATTCCGCCGCCCAGTGCTCCCACTCATACAAGACTCTCGTCAGGTCATGCATGTGACCGCTCTCGCTATGCCGCCGCACCATCTCCGCCGCACTCGATGGCGAACCGGCGCGTGCGTCGAGCAGCGAAATGTTCACCTCGCGGCGAGAGAACGATTGATAGAGAACGGGAAGGTAACCGATCACAATCGCGAGTAAACCAAAGCCGGTGGCTGCTTCAATGACCGCGGTCGCGCGGCCCAGAGGCAATAACGGCGCAACATCACCGTAACCAAGCGTAAAAAATGTGACGCCACTCAGGTAAAGGTAGGTCGCAAAGGATGTATTTACGGGCGAAATATTAAGGCGCGCATCAATCGACCAGAGCACAATTGCATAGCCCAGGATGAGACCAAGCGCCCACATCGCGAGCAGCATCAGCAATGATAAAGGTCCAAACATTCCCAGGTACTTATCGCGTCTCTTGCTGTTACGCATTGCCCGCACCAAACCCGACAGGAGTGCCCAGATGGATCCGTAAAAAAGGGTTGTCAGTCGGAGACGTCGTGTGACACGGCGCGGCAGAATGATTGTTTCAAACGCGTCCCACAAAATTATCAGGATCAACGCGAGGCCGGGAATAAGTGCCAGGAGTCTCATTGTGCAAGTCTCGCCAGGAAGTTCCCTGGAGGTTGAGGTTAGGCGGCTTTTGGTACTGGTTCAGTTTTAATCACCATCATGCATTAGGTCCAAGGGACCGGCAGTTAGTAGCCCCGTCCGTGAGGGCGGGGTAAACGCAGCAGTCAGTTATCTGAGCACCGAAGGTGCGCCACGGTTTGTATCGGCCCTTCGGGCCTCCGCGATCGAGAATTCGAAACTCCCCGCCCTCACGGACGGGGCTACTGACTACCGGTCCTTCGGACCTGAGATTAAGGTTCAACCAGTACCCGGCGTTTCCGAGCTGCCGTCTAGCGATTCGGCTGCGACTGTTGTATTTGGCCTTGTATCTAATCAGCCCGATCTTTCCCATCGCTTGTGGTATCTCGCGATTCTCCATAAACCATCGCCAGATACTGCCGGAACGCAAGTTTTCCGCACTCAATAAAACTATTCCGACATTAATACCGATTACATCGCTATCAAACCAACCGGTGTTGGGATTGAAGGCGTCCACGAATCCATACTGACCGTAAATCCGATCACCATACTTGTCTTTCATTGCGCGCAGCGCAGCGACTGAGATCTCCGGCGTGAACATGAGTGAGCCGCCTGCCGCAGAAGGCACGACTGTGCCGTCGATTTCGGGATCACGCGGAGGCCCGCCCCAGGCAAGATAACCCTTCGCGCTATCCGAAGCCGTTATCCCCCACACGTTGGATTGAAAACCCGGAAACTCGTTTGACAGGTTCATACAGAAAGCGCGATGAGCGAAGGTTGCGGAAACAGAGTTCTCAAAATAGTCAATCCGGTCGCCCCTCGTTTCGCGACGGTCGCGATAGTCAATCCAGGCGTGAGCGTACTGATGCATAAACAGAGGCACGCCGATAGTCGTGAAATACGCATAACCTTCGTACCGGTATCGATCTCGCCAAAGCGCATACCATGAGGCGGACGAGATAGGATGCGTTCGCGAGCCGATGGCCAGCAAGTACAGAATCGTGTCTTCGCTGTACGTGTCCCACCGTGGTTTTAGAAAACCAGTCTCCGGTTTCCAGCCGTGCGACAAAAGCGTTGGGTGACCATTCAGCATCCAGCGAAAATCCACACGATCAAAGATTTCCGTCGCCATACGAACAATGTGCGCGTCATTGTGATAGCACTGCCGCGTGGTCAGAACTCCGGCTAACAGCAGTGCAGTGTCAATCGAGGAAACTTCGCTATTCCATCTCCTCTGTCCAGTCTTTGTATCCAGCCAATGGTAAAACCAGCCGTGTTCCTGAAAGGCTTTATTCGCAAAGAAGTCGAGTGTGTTGCGCGCTCGCTCGCGCGCCTGGTTGGGAGTGATCCATTGTCTCTCGGACGCAATGCAAAGAGCGGTCAAACCAAAGCCCGTCGCCGCAATGCTCGCAACGTTCTGATGATTTTCGTCCAGAGGCGAGCCATCCATTCGCG
>JALYTI010000340.1 GCA_030854375.1 Acidobacteriota bacterium
AAGTGTTCCTGGACTTCTAGAGATTCGCCGGAATCAGGCCGGCGCTTTCGGCTGTCAGCGTGGTGGAGTAGTTGGGCATCTGGATCGATGTGCTGACAATGGGGATAATAAATTTGAACTCATAGTTATTTATGCTTACCGTTGCGGTGCCGCCGTTCAATCCAAACGCTGAATAGGTGACATTGACGTTTGACGTCGTGAGATTGTCTACCAGCGGAGTGGAGCCTCCGGCTGGATCTCCGTAAACCACGACGTTCTTCACTGCCGCAGAATCAGCGGCCGTATGTACAACGGCATAGCGTGTTCCCCGGCGCGCTGCATCAGAGAGCGCGTTATGAACCCACAAAGCCCGGCCAAACTCGATCACTCCAAACATCACCGTCAAGAACAACGTCGCGCCGATAGCAAACTCAACTAACGTGGATCCACGTTCACTGCATCTAGCTTTTTTAGTTTGTCTCATGGTCTCGCTTGATCTTTTCTATATCGGAGGTTGAGTGAGCAAATAACGCATGGTCACGCTCGGCTTAACATCGATGTTCAGCGAGAGGGACGTTACGTTAGTTAGCTTTCCCAAATCGAAAAGTGGCTGATGCTTGAAGCTGGTTATCTCGACTTTGACCGTCTGAGGCAGAACGGGTACACCACCTTGACGAGTTATTGCCACATTGGCAGTAGTGAATCCGGGGAGTATCGGGGAGCCGGTGCCTGCGGAGTTGCCATAGACAACAATGTTCTTGGCATTGGCGTCTTGGGCGGAATTAACTGCGGCAGTCGCCAGATATCGGGCGCCGGCTCTCGACGCTTTCGCCAGCGTGGTGTACTCGTAGAAGTAGCGGCCGAATTCAGCTGTGGCCGCAAACAACAACACAAAAACGGGCAACACGATTGCCAGTTCCACTAGCTGAATGCCTCGCTCATTCTTGACAAGACGGTTCAGCCGAAGAAGTCTTCGCAAGCGGCGGAGAGAACGTATTTTCCTTACTCGTGGATGCATTGCTGATACCTACTTATAAAGAACTGGCGTTGCCATTAGATTATTTGCTGGGCCGCCATTTGGATCGTAGCCTCCCTTACCCGCCACCACGATGTCGTTGATGTACTCGGCCTGAATATCACCACCGTTACCATTGCCAACCTTCGACTGTAGGAAGAACTGGCCAAACCGATTGAACTTGACCGTATTCCTTCCCTGGTCGAACTCGGCATACTTAATGATCGGAATGATAACTATGCGACGCCCGGGAATCCCGGTATGACTGGGGGACTGTGAAGGCGTTCCGTCACGATACTGGGCGTAGGTGATGTTCTCCTTAATGTTGCTGTCGGGTGGATGATCAGTTGGGTTGACCGTGCCACCCTGATAGGAATCAAAACGAGTGTTAATTCCCTGTCTCACTGGTCCCGCAGTGACGCCGGGTTTAGTGTCCACGTTATATATGGCGCCCGCTTCGGCGCAGAGATCAACGCCGCTCGCCAGCCCTTCACGAACATCTTTACCTCCGCGCCCTGATACAGCGAGAATCTGATAATTGCCTGGAGAGACCTTGTTACCCGGGCCCGAGCGAATCGTATAGGTCTGGCCTGGCACCATCGGTACGTCATAATCGATCACGGAGAGCGGAATCCAATTGCAAAAGACGTTGATGGGAACCGAGTAGCCCGCGGTAGCCGTAGCGGTGAGATTCTTACTACTCCCCAGAACGGTTACTGCAAATGAAACGCCGACCGGAGAGGCAGGTGTTGTCACCTGAACGAAGCGAATGTCCTTTGGATTTGCTTGTGCAGAGCCTTCGCTCAGGTATGGCCCGTCCAGGTTCTTTGCAAACAAAACATTCGCGCGCGGGAACTTCACGTTCTGTTGGTTGAAGTCGTAATTGTTCATTACGTTTACGGCGCGGTTCGTTGCTTCTGTAATCCCCGCGCTGGACGAGTTCAGAGCTGAAACTGCGGCCAATGCTGACGCATCAGCTGCATTCTGCAATTCCGTTTTTGCCAGGTAGAAACGACTGATGTCAACACCCAATCCGACCGCCAATAGGACTGAAAGCATCCCCAGTGCAGACATGGCTAGAATTGAACCGCGTTCACCGTTTTTGTTTTTTCTTTCTACTAACTTGCTCATTTCTTGCCTCTTTCTCAAACGCACTCCATGGCTCGCAAACAGTTACCAGGGTCTGAGAGGTTCGGGGCTGAAATCGATGGGAATGGTTCGCGCTTCGGGAAGCGGCTGGTTGATGTTTTGAGGCGCGTTGGAAGAGGTCCTGGTTGAAGAAGCCGCGCCTGTTTCCGTTAGGTTCTTGCCTTTCGGTCCGACTTTTACAGGGTCTGCTGCCTTTGGTGCGGCGGCAGGTGACTCTTCCATACTTTGCCCCGTAACTGAGAAGCCCGTTCTTCCTTGGATTTCTTCGCTCTTAGGCTCAACGCCTAAGGGCGATCCGTTTTTCAGCCCATCAACTCCACGCATCTGCGGCAAGTCGTCGCGGTTCACCGGCTTTACCAACTGAGCGGTGACGATGAACATCAACTCGGTTTCGTTTTTCTGGAAAGATTTGGATTTGAAAAGCGAGCCGATTACTGGAATGTCGCTAACGATGGGAATTCGGGAAAGCGATTTCGTTTCTGAATTATCCAGCAGGCCGGCCAACGCAAACGACTGACCGTCGCGCAGTTCAACTCCTGTTTTAGCACGCCGCGTTCGCAAGCCAGGGATCACGAAGCCATTGAATTTAACTCCATTGGCAAAATCGATGGTGGAAACCTCCGGCTCAAGTTCCAACCGAATATGATCTTCATCGAGGATTGTTGGTTTGAAGTTTAGGCGCACACCGTATTCCTTAAACTCCACACTCATTGCCACGCCGCTGCTCGAACCCCCACTCTGAACCACGGGGACTGGGAACTCGCCGCCAGCGAGAAAACTTGCCTGTTGCCCATCCATCGCGATCAGATTAGGTTCCGCCAATTCGCGGAAAGCGCCTTGCGTTTGTAGCACGCGAAGCATTGCTGCCGTACTAATCTGTCGATTGAAAATAAACAGGTTGAGTGCAGGCGAAAGCACACTATCAAGTATGGTGGCAGCCGAACTGGTGGTAGCACCACTCAAAGTGCTCGGCCCACCGCCGCTATTGATGTAGCCAGCAGTGCCCCCCTGGGGAGTAGTGGTAAACGAGGTACCGTAGTCGCGCAGCTTGTTACGATTTACTTCCGCCACTCGAACTTGCAGTTGCACCTGCGCAATATTCTTCACCGGTGAGGCGAGCATGTTTACTGTCTTGAAGCCCGCAGCTTGAACCACACTATCTACCTGTGCTGCAGTTTTGGGATCAGTCACGCTGCCCGAGATGACCACTGAGCCGTTGGCCTGACTGAGCCGTATGTCATCTTTAGAGAAAAGGGCGCGTATTTGCGAATCGATTAGCGAAAGATTGGCCCTCACGTAAACGTCGAAAACAATATACTCACCACCTGACTGTTCCCAGGCAATGAAGTTGACTTGTCCGAAACCCTTGCCGTTCACCAGCACTTGATTGGGCGTAACCAACACCGCTTCGGCAATCTCGGGATTAGAAACTGAGAAGCGGCCGACGGGCTTGTCAAAATTGATCACGCGCGATTGGCCCACCAGAACGTTAACCGCCACCGCCTCTTTGTTCTCCGCGAAGGATGCTCGGTAAGAGGTCGTCTGAGCGTGCGCGATACAGTTAATAAGAAGGATCATCAAGTTCGCCAGCAGTAAGCATACTCGGCGGTTGATTGGGGAACGGCTATACATGAT
>JALYTI010000341.1 GCA_030854375.1 Acidobacteriota bacterium
GTGGTCCTGCGGCTGTGCTAGATTCGAACGGCAGTTGCTGTTTTAAGCCGCAAATAGTGGCGAATAACGCTCGCTGTTGGACGGCTGCCTCCTTTCACACCTTTTAGAATTGCCAATCGGATCCTCGTCCAGGGTTGGTTTGATTGGCGCGCGTGAGCGTCTCGCGTTTTGCCGGTTGCCCCTCAGTTGTAAATATCTCTAAAAAGAATGAGCACAAAACCTCCTCGTATTATTTTTGATTGGTGGGTAATAGAAAAGCGGACTATTTACCTGTTAATCGGTGTCGCCATCCTATGCGGCTTGGCTGGCGCATCCGCCCTTTACGTCTGGAAATATGGTAATCCACTGAAAAACGTTGGGACGGGAACGAAGGCGTCTTCAGGCGCGCGCTTCATTTCATTTGAAGGCGAAGTGCGGGTTATCCGAGCTTCCACGCGCGAGACTATTAATCCCGGAAGCGATACAGAACTTTACCCCGGCGACACAGTGCAGACGCAGGCGACCGGCCGCGCCCGCGTGAGCATGGCCGATGGTTCCACGCTTGTCATTCGTCCCAACAGCACAATTATCGTCCGTGACAACGCGAGCGCCGGTGACGGAAAGAAAACAAATGTACACGTGGTAGTTGACAGCGGTCAGATGTACGTGCGGACAGAGCAACAGCCCGAAGGAGCCAACAACGTCGTTGAAACGCCGAAGACCCAAAACAAAATTGGCGGCCTGAGCGGGGCAAGCTTCGGCGTCAACCCGGAGGGTACGGAAGAGATTCGTGTTAACACCGGTGCGATCGAGACTACGAACCGGAACGGTGAGAAGATAACGCTACACGGCGGAGACTATGTGGCGGTTAATCCTTCAGGAACAATCTCGCGGCCGCAAAAACTTTTGGATGTTCCCACACCTTCTGAGCCGCACGATCTGGAAAAGGTTTTCATTGGAGGCAATGGCGCTGCCAACATCTCTTTGAAATGGGGCAGGCCGCAATCCGGGACCGCGGCCTTTTATAGAGTAGAGGTAGCGACATCTCCCTTCTTCGTTGCCGACGGCAAAGTATTCGAACGCGATCAGCTGGCGTCGACCGAGTTCACCGCGAGTGATCTTCGGCCGGGAGTTTATTTTTGGCGGGTGCGCGCCACCGCGTCGACCGGGCAGACCAGCGACTGGAGCGATCCCAAGAAATTCATCATTGCCCCACGGGGCACTGGCTCGCGCGTTCCGGTTTCGAATCTAGTTGCGGAACTGCTGGGCGGTAGTGTCTATCTGATTCGCGGTCGCTCGGAACCCGGCACAACTATTAGAATCGCTGGACGCGAGACGCTTGTCCCCACTGAAGGCGCCTTCCAACTTCAGATCACTGCGCCACGAGGAACGCAAGAAATCGCTGTCGATGCGGTAGACCCGCAAGGGAATAGCACTCAGTATCGCTTGTCGCTGTCTGCGCGCTCAGGCATCGGAAGAGGCTAAAGCGCCTTAACTGGATTTATGGGTTCTATGTCAAGGCACGTCATACTTCTTACCGACGCTCACGAAGCGCCGGCTTATGAGCTGATCGAAGCGTTGCGGCTCGCCGGTGTGAAGACTCTTATCGAGGGGTTGCGGGAAGCCGAGGTTGAAGCAGCTACCAGCCGGCGCGAGACTCAACGCCTGGGGGAACAGGTTCCTGAGCCGCCGATCGCAGTCCTTTATGAAGTGGCGGCAGGTGCTGACATGGTAGAGATTCATGGAGCGATTGAGCATGCCACGGCATCCTGGCCAGGGACGCCCCTGATTGCATGTCGCCGGCAGTCGAGTGGATATCACGGTCTGAGTCTTCGCAGCCTTGATGGCGCAAGCTTGAAGCGCCTCGGTTTTCGGGCCATTGCCGATAAGGCGGCGCAACTGCCTGCCATCTTGCGCGAAATCGAAGGCCACGGAGCAACCGGCGAGTTGACGCTCCCTGAGATTGTTCGTCCTCCCAGTGACACTGGATCTTTTTCCCTTCCTCCGAGAATGAAATCCAGTAATTTGCGGGCCGCGTTTGACCTGATTTCGGCTCTTCATTTCATAGGAGATCAAAACAGCGCCGCCCATACCGCGCTCGCCAAACTCACCGTGCTGGTAAATGCCGATCGCTGGACGATATATCTAGTGTCGGACCCGAAAGGCATCGACGCATCAGTGCTTGAATCAATAGCGGTATTAAGACCTGCGGATCAAATCATCGGCGATTCAATGGACGATTGGCGCCGACTCTTGATGGGATCAGATGATGTGCCGCCTGGTTCCGAATCAAAGACCGCGCGACTCGCCGCGGCAGGCATGGGAACCTTGAAGAGAAAGGAACGCGGCCAATCGATAGTTGCCGTTCCCCTAATTTGCGGTGAAAGAATTCTCGGGGTGCTGGAAGGAATTCGTGAGCAGCATGTATTTAAGAAATCCGAGATTGCTATTCTCGATGCGCTGGCGCTTCCAATCGCATCGGCGCTTGCCAACGCGGTGCGCATTGGCGAAGCGGAACGCCTTTCGCAAACAGACGACCTCACCAAACTTCACAATGCTCGCTACCTCCGCCAATTCCTTCTTAATGAAATACGTCGAGCGCGCCGGTATGGTACGAGTGTAGCGGCGCTGTTTTTGGATCTCGACGACTTCAAGCGGGTGAACGATGCGCATGGTCACCTCGCCGGTTCACACGTTTTGATGGAGATGGCTGCAGTTATTCTTTCTTCCATTCGCGATACCGATGCCGTAGCACGCTACGGAGGTGATGAATTTGTAATAGTGCTGCCAGACACCGGGATGGAACTTGCCGGGTCCGTCGCGGAGCGGATCCGCGAGAAAATCGCCCACCATCATTTCCACGGGGGGCGGAATTTAGAGCTTAGATTAACCGCCAGCTTCGGTGTCGCCACCTTTCCCCAACATGCGCCCTCGCCGCAGCAGTTGATAGCCTGCGCCGACACTGCAATGTACGAAGCGAAGGCCGCGAATAAAAACTGCGTACGGTTTTCTACAGCACTTATTCAAGATACAAAAGTCCAATGCGAAGTCACCGTGACGCCTGAGGCAGTCGAGGCAGAGGACGGAAAAGCTTTTTCTTGATGGCGAAAACATCGAAGATCAGTGTATCTTTGATAGGTTGGACTGGATTATGCTGGACGAGTAGTTGGTGAATGTAAGTACGTCCGGGTGGATTGCTGATTAAGTGCTAAGAACCCCTTCTCGAAATTCATTCTTACCATCAGTGATCTGTAACGCCCCACTCCCCCGCCGTTGCTGTCATATTTGCCTCAAGGGAAGAGATTAACTAAATGGCCTTCAAATCGATTTTTAGCTTGTTTTCCAGTGATCTTGCGATAGATCTGGGAACAGCAAACACGCTCGTCTACGCGAAAGGACGAGGCATTGTCGTTTCGGAACCTTCCATAGTTGCAATCAATAAGGTGACCAACCAAGTGGAGGCCGTTGGGCGCGATGCCAAAGACATGCTGGGGCGCACGCCTGGCAATATTGTGGCAATTCGTCCGATGAAAGATGGCGTGATCGCGAACTTTGAAGTGACTGAGAAGATGCTTCAGCACTTTATTCGCAAGGCACACAATGGAAAAACGTGGGTTAGTCCTCGAGTCGTAATCGGCATACCTTCGGAAATTACACAAGTAGAGCGACGCGCAGTCGAAGACTCGGCCTATCGCGCCAAGGCGTCGGAAGTTTATCTGGTCGAGGAAGCGATGGCCGCAGCAATCGGAGCCGGTCTACCGATAACTGAACCGCACGGGAACATGGTCGTGGAC
>JALYTI010000342.1 GCA_030854375.1 Acidobacteriota bacterium
ACAAGTTCGCTTTCTAATCGAAGCGCCACGTAAGGCCGCAGTGGCACAGATTACGCAGAACTGGGTAAACAGCAGACAGCTTACAGAACGTCTGGGCGAGTCTCTCAAGGGGCTGGTATGCGCTACACAAATCAGACGTGTTGTGTATCAATTTAATATCCGAGCTCAACGCTACCGTGTCTTCAGTTTAGATCTGGAGTTTAGATTTGCTCCCGTCCTTATCATCGGGTAATGACCCGCCCCGCGTCCTGCAATCCCGCGGCGACCTCCCACGCAATTGAATGAAAACCTAAGGCAAATACCTGAAAGACTTATGAGAAATGCTCGAAAGAATTAAAAGATTCTGTGGCAACCGCCTTTATACAAGCGCAGATTAGGCGGGTATGTCAGCGATGTGCTCGCGAGTTTCCGATGATGGTATGGCCGTTGCCTACTAGCTGCGAACCGAAGCAGTTGGCAGGCGGGCTCAGTGAACGAGCGGCAGGCACAAAGTAGTAAAGGTTGGCTTCGCTTGCTGCGTCGTCAGCACGTGCGAACGGCTTCATCCGAGTAAGGAGTAGGAGTCGTTCAGGACCAGGGAAGTTGCGCTGAGCGAGTAGGGCAGCAACATTAGTTGGTAATCAACTTCAAAACATTAGTCTTAATCAACACATCAAACAAAAGGAGTGAGTGAACAAATGGGATATGACACGGACAAATTAGGTGAATCGGGGAGCACCCCGACGGGAAGTACTTCAACAGGGGCGGTGCCGCAACGTTCTCGAATGATGACAGGATTGTTCAAAGACCGGGAGAGCGCTGAGGGCGCATACCGTTCGCTGAGCAATCGCGGCTATGGCAAGGACGACGTCAATCTGTTGATGTCGGATGACACGCGCAAAAAATATTTTTCCGATAAGGACACCGAACTGGGCACGAAGGCCTGGGAAGATGCGGGCAAAGGCGCAGCAATCGGCGGCGGCGTAGGAGCGACGTTGGCGGCTATCGCAGCCATCGGTACAACCCTGGCGCTGCCGGGTCTGGGATTACTAATCGCTGGACCACTTGCAGCTGCACTCGCCGGCGGTGGCGCAGGCGCATTGACTGGTGGACTGATTGGGGCACTTGTGGGCCACGGCATTCCGGAAGAGCGTGCCAAGGAGTATGACAAGGGCATACGCGAGGGCGGCATTGTGTTGGGGGTCAATCCACGCACTGATGAAGACGCCGATTTCCTGGAGAAGGAATGGCGCACGAATCGTGCTGAAGGACTCTATCGTTAGTCAGACGCATTCAACCTTTGGAGTGCGGTGACTTGTCGTCGCACTCCAAAATGCATAGGAGGACTCATCACGATGCAACGCAAATTTGCGCTTGCGTTGGTACTCGCAGGGACGCTGGCCGGATGCAGCACTGCGAATAACACCAACACTGCAAACACAAATGCCAATGCCGGCAACCCGCCCCGCGAGGGCGTAGTGGAGACCAACGCGAACATTCCGAGCAACGCGAACAGCAAGTCAGTCTCATCGAATACAGGGGTGCTGACCAATGACAACGGGAATAAAAATACCTCCGGTATCAAGACAATCAATGGCAACCGGAACGCGAACAGCAACAAGAATCGCAATCAGGAGTAATCGAGTTAGCCTAGGTATTTGCTATGTTTGAATTACCAACCTATGGACCACCGCCTGCTCTTTACCAATCCCAGTGGTGGGTGCGTTTGGCATCATTCGCTCAGGAGGCACGGAGCACAGAGGGGTTACATCCGCAGACAAATCTTCCGACATTTCCTGAGCGGGAAAAGAAAGCAACCAGGAGAGGCTTCCGCATGAATGTGCGGCGGCCTCTTTTGTTGTCAGTATTCCAGACAGTGATGAGAGTATTGAGCTGAGAAGGAACTTACGCTTTCGCTCAGGTTGGGAAGGGCAAACGCGCCTCTGATCACCTTCAAGCTTCAACACCACTCAACACAAGACTAACCACTAAGCTTTAAGCTTCTGAGGCTGAGCGTTGATTCAATGTTTTTTCGCATTGGATCTTGAGCGGGGCGCCTGCGCTTTGCCCCCTTCCCAACCTGTAAATTCTCTACTGTCCCGCCGTTTACTGTCTGCTCTGTTTAATCTGTGTAATCTGTGGGTCAATTCCTTGAGTACCACCTGCGGTAGCGGGTGGGTCAGCCGCTCTTGTCAGTACCACCTGCGGTAGCGGGTGGGTCAGTCAAAGTCGGGTAAATTGTCACCCTGGCCGTTAAGTACGTAATCAATTGCCCGCTCGACACTCCGATCGTTCCATAAAGACCTCTTACTTCCTTTGTCTGCCCAGGGACTATGCTCTTGCGTCCAATGATGATCTTCTCGCATTTGGCGCGTGGCGTTCGCCTTAAATGCGTTGAGCGCACGTTCGGGCTTAACTCCTCCTATTGAGACCACGGAATGCACGTGATTGGTTCGAACATTGATCGCGAGCAATGGCCAATCGCGAATGTTGCACGTTTCGCGAACCGCAACCTCGACAGATTCGCGTTGTGACGCATTGAGGGTAACAGGCGCACACCCTAACGAACTCTTGTTATGTCGCAGCCACTGTGGGTTGGGAGGCAAGTGCGGTGATCTGTAAACGTTGGTGTGTCGGTCTGTTGCGCCACGGTTGTCTCCATGCAACCACGTGCCGAAGCAGCGGAAGGTGATCAGATAGGCGAGAGGGATGTCGGTGTCGTTCCACATGACACCGATATACTTACATTGAGACCCACCCGCTACCGCAGGTGGTACTGACAAGTCGATTATCTAATCCATGCAAGATTGTAAGCAGTGAGGCGAAGAGCGAACAGCGGATGGTATCTTCGCTGGTCAACCAGCACTCAGAGATCAGGGGGCAGAGATTCCTTCGAGCAATGCTGCCAGGCGGCTTGCTTCGCGTTTGAAACGCGGCGCCTGGCAGCCGGCCACGAGTTGGCTGTAAGGCTTCAATTTTGCGGCAGCTTCGGAGCGCTTGCCAGCAGCCAATAACACGTCCATGTAAAGTGGTCCAAGCCAGAGCTGACCCAACCGTGACTCTGTGTTAGACACTAACTCCGATGCTTCTTTACACAACCGCTCGGCTTCATCGAGCTCACCGCGAAGCAAGCGCACAACAGCCAGACAACGCCGTCCTTCGAACTGCGAATAGAGAAGGCCAAAACTGTCGGCGGCCTTTAAGTTGTCGATCGCAGTTTGGAGCGCTTCATCAAGTGCTGCTACTCGACCTGTTGCCGGCGAAGAAGACGTGCCAGTGCTTGTCAACCCTTTTCGTACTGCTTGTTCAGCTTGAAACACGGCGAAGTTGCCCTTCAACAGCGAAGCCACGCGCAGCTCGCCGACGGACTCCGCCAGTTTAATTCCTTCCCTAAACTCTCGGTCCGCCCGCTCGTTATCTCCGACTCCTTTCGCGCTGAGAGCGGCGACCAGGTGAGCCCACGACCTGCGCTCGCGTGAATGAAGCTTCTCAACGATCTCCCGCTCTCGATCGGCATACTCCAGTGCTGCCGCATGCTCGCCCTTGTGCGATGCGTCTTCGCCAAGAAACTCGTAGCCCAGTGCCTGGGCAAAGAGCACGTTGTGTGCGGTTCCAAACTCAAGTGCCCGCCGAGCCCAGCGATCCGCGTCGTCGAAAAGTCCGCAGTGCTGATACACGCCAGCAAGATAAGCATAAATGTTGGAAATCACAGTAGCGGCAAATGTGCTAACGGTCTCTGCCGCAGCAGCCGGCGCGACCAGTTCCGCAGCCCTTTCCAGCAATTCGGCTGCCTT
>JALYTI010000343.1 GCA_030854375.1 Acidobacteriota bacterium
CTTCCTGATAAACCCAGTCGAGGCGACCGTTGAGAATTTTCGAGCCGCCATCGGTTGTTAATCGGCGTTCCTGTTTCGTGTTTAGATCAAAGACGTACATGTCATTGCTGCGTATGTAGGCAAGCCTGCGACCGTCGGGGCTAAACGTTTCGCCAACTTCTTCCTCCGGATTGTTCGTGACGCCCAATGCTGTTTCGCTACCAAGCTCGTAATAAAGGAGGTCGTTTTTCCAGTTAATCAAAACGGCATTCTGATCATTGTTCAACTGATAAGAACTGCGATTCGCCAATTCTTTTGCGTCCGACTGGGTAATACCGCCAACCGCCATCAACGCACTCTCGAACTTCGCCGAATTGAAAAAGGGCGTGGCCTCGCCGGTTACAGCGTCGATTCTTTGCAGCTTGGGAACGCCAGTCTTCGCCGAATCATTTGCGAGCAGATAGTGCCGGCCGTCCTTCAGCCAGCGAATGTTCGGAACCGTTCCGTTGAAATTGATCTTCTTCGCCGGATCGAAGATATCGTCGATCGTGAGCAGCTTTTGTTGCGCAATCGCGGGAAGCGAAATAAGTAGTAGGAGGGCAATAGCGAAAGGAATGATTCTCCGATGTTTCAAGCAATCTCCTGTCTCTTGTTCATTTGCGCAAAACTCCGACGAAAAATGAGCGCAGTCCCATGCGCTGTTTACGCCGCTCGAGGAGTCATCTTCTTAATGAGTGGCGTCAGTATCGTTAAAATAATGGCTGCGGCCAGGGTAATGGCGGCGAATATCCCAAACGCCCGCGTTAACACTGCAGGGTCATTTCCCGCGAAGAAACGCGTCGTCAGCCCGGCGATGTAGCTGCCGATGGAGATGGAGAGAAACCACACACCCATCATCAATCCGACCATGCGTGCCGGTGCCAACTTGGTGACTGTACTGAGGCCAACCGGACTCAGACAAAGCTCCCCTAAGCTCTGCAGAAAGTAAACTACAATCAACCAGAGCGGACTAACTCGACCTCCTCCGGTGAGCATTGACGCGATTGTGACGACTACAAAGGCGAGGCCCGCGAAAAGCAATCCGTAACTGAATTTGCCTGGACTCGACGGCTGGCGGTCACCCATCTTTTGCCAGATCCCCGCAAACACCGGTGCAAGGAGAATGATAAAAATCGGTTGTACTGACTGAAACCAACTGGACGGATACGTCCACCCGAAGATTGTTGTTTGCGTTAGCCTGTCGGCAAATAAAGTTAAGCTGGAGCCTGCCTGTTCAAACGTCATCCAAAATACAATAGAAAACAAAAACAGAATGAAGATGACGAGGACATTCTTTAGTTCATTGCCAGCAAGTAATCTCACCGTTCCGAGTAAATACCCGGCAAAAAAGAAGACCACACATGGAAACAGTGCGGAGATAAATCCAGCATCACCAAAATAAAGTCCAAGCGCTGCGCCAATGATTCCCCCAACCACCGCAAGGCCGCCGGTAACGTAATCGAAGCTCTGTGAACCTACTGCTAGCGTCGGTTTTTCGGGACGGCGGCCGACATTTCTAAGCCGGTTGCGACCAATCACGTATTGAATCAAACCCAGCGTCATCCCCACGCCTGCGGCACCAAAACCAAAATGCCAACTGCTCTTCGGATCGAAGCCCATGGATGCGATGAAATTTCTGAACCATGCACCTTGCGCAAGAAACCCAACCACAATCGGTGAAAGGAAAGCCCCAAGGTTGATACCCATGTAGAAGATTGAAAAACCTGCGTCTCGGCGTTCGTCCTTATCGGAGTATAACTGGCCCACCATCGCGCTAATGTTTGGTTTGAGTAGACCAGTGCCGATAGCAATCAATACTAACCCGGCGTAAAAGCTTGGCAAGCTACTGACGGCCATTGAATAGTGGCCGCAGGCTATGACGATGCCGCCTATCAGCACAGCCCGGCGAGCTCCCAGAATCCGATCCGCCAACCAGCCACCGACAAGAGGCAGATACCAAACAGACGAGACATAAGTCGCGTAGATTACACTGGCGTACTTTTCGTCGAAGCCGAGTCCGCCCTCAACGAGACTCTTTGTCATGTAGAGCGTAAGAATGGCGCGCATTCCGTAGTAGCTGAACCGTTCCCACATCTCTGTGAAGAACAGGGTCGAAAGGCCGCCCGGATGTCCAAAGAATCCTTTGTCATCCACGGTGGTAGAGCTGGCTCCGGTGCCATCGATCGGTGTGCTCATTGACTAATCATCCTTACTTGAAGTTTGAGCCGCGCATAGGAGGAGAATCTCAGTTAATGTCTGACTCGCGGCAAGAACGTTTCTCACAGGTCGGTGAATTGAAAGCGGTCCAGGATTAGGAAACGTTAGCATTCAGCCAAAATAGCGGAAGTGTGTCAAGGAAAACGTCGAATCGGTACTGATACAGTTTGACTCTCAACATTTTTTCTCATTAGCACCGTGGCTTTAGTAACTCAATTCACCGGGCTAAAGCACGGTGCTAATGAGACGGCTCAAAGGCAAACTGAACCAGTACCGTCGATTCTCTCATGGTCAAAACCGATGATTCGTCCATCTCATTGCCGTGGAGCCAGCGTGGATCGCAACCGATTTTCGCCTGCTTAACTTTTGCTTATGCCTCTTGGGTAGTTCTTGGAAATCGTTGACAGATTCCTGGGTGCTGGATATCGTTATCCTCCTTTTAGATATTCAACGCAGTGCCTGGGAATCTTAATCCTACCCAGGTTTTCCCCCTGCAGTGCCCAGACAATGCCTGCCAATTAAGGAGAACATCGATGTTCACACCTCGAAGACTTTGCGCTTCTTCGTTTCTGATTCTCTGCCTACTCGGCGCGTTGGCCGCGCAAGTGCAACCTGAGAATGTAGCGCGGCCTGCCGTACAGTTACCTTCCACCGTGACCGCATCAGCCACAGCCGAGCGCGTGCGCTTTACGGCACCGAGCAATGTGATGCGCATGCAGCTGCAGGTAATCTCCGAGACTGGACAGATCCTTTTTGACGTGAGCAGCAAAGGTAACGTGCTCGACTGGTCGCTACAGGACAGCAGCGGGCAACGTTTGCAGGGTTCATATCTCACGGTGGTAACGGTGAAGAGTTTATCCGGGAAGTTGAGTGAAAGGATCGGAACGGTCTCCGTGGCGGAGCAACAGGTTGAATTGAAGGCGGTGGCGGCCACCGGTTTGATGGCCGCACAGCAGCAGGCGGTAGGACCAGTTGAAGACAATGGTGGGTTGACGATACTCCAGCATGGTGAGACGGAAGCTGCCACGGTCGTGGCGCATGACGGCACTCAGGGCGAGATCACCAGAAGCCGCGGCGCACTCTCGTTTCGGTTAGGAGACTTCTTCAGTGGCAAAGATGAAGAGCAGATGCGTTTGACGGAAGAAGGAAACTTAGGAATTGGTACCGATAAGCCACAAGCGAAACTTGATGTGGCGGGCGTAATTCGCACGAGCAAAGGTATTGAGTTCAGTACCGGGATCGAGGGGACAAATGGCACAAATGTAACCAGGCTGACGACTACCGCGAGTGGCGCGCTGCAACAAACCATGTCCGATGGCACCGTGGTATCGAATGTCACCGGCACCGGCTCGCAGAATAGAGTAGCTAAGTGGATAGACAACGCCGGCACGCTGGGCGACTCATTGCTAAATGAAAGCGGCAACCTGATTGAGTTGAATGCGACGTCGGGCGTCGGGGTGAATCCCACCATTACCAATCCGAGTACTGTTCCCGGCTTTGCGCAATTCGTCTTCTATCCGGCGGCGGGGACGAACAC
>JALYTI010000344.1 GCA_030854375.1 Acidobacteriota bacterium
CGGCCACACAACTAGTGCCGGGCGCTTACAACGCCTTCGCTTACATCGTGGAGGGAGAGGGGTTGTTCGGGCCAGAGGGCGAGCGCGCTGGGGACGGGCAGATGGTTCTGTTCGCGCAGGACGGCGACGAAGTGAGAATCGAAAATTCGTCAGACGCGAAGACTCCGCTCGAAGTGTTGCTCATCGCCGGCGTTCCCTTGAACGAACCAGTTGCGCGCTATGGGCCCTTTGTGATGAACACGCAGGCGGAAATCCGTCAGGCAATTGAAGATTACCAACAAGGCAGGATGGGCGCGATTAACGCTTGAATGGAAGTCAACAAGGAGTAACCAGAACAATTCAAACAGCGGGCCCTTGGCACCGTGCTCACGCCCGAAAGTTGTGTCCTGCTTCTAACTTCAGGAGGTAAGTCGAAATGAAAATCGTAACCTTGATCGCACGTCTTCTACTCGGCCTGATGTTTGTTGTGTTTGGCCTCAATGGTTTCTTGAATTTCATCAACATGGGGCCTATGCCTTCCGGATTGGCAGGGCAGTTTATAGTGGCCCTCGCAGTGTCTCACTACTTTTGGGTTGTCGCTGCCCTACAAGTAGCTGGCGGCGCGCTACTGCTCGTAAATCGATTCGTGCCGCTTGCGCTTGTGCTTCTTGGACCGGTGATTGTGAACATCGTCTTATATCACGTGTTCTTGAATCCAAGTGGTATAGCGTTGGCAGTCGTTGCAGTAATCCTGTGGGCGATTGTGTTCTACAGCAACCGCCAATACTTCTCGGGTCTATTTGTCCAACGCACATGATAGGTAACGAAGCTCAGACAAATTAGGCAACTACAGTTTTTTACGGAAGGGGCAACGATGGCTAAATGGACCTTTGAACCCGGACACACGGCGGCCGAGTTTCGTGCGCGCCACATGATGGTGACTTACGTCCGCGGACACTTCAAGAACGTTCACGGCACGCTTGAGTTTGATCCAGAAAGCCCCCACAACTCTTCGGTCGAAATAAAGATTGTTTCACGGCGCGCGATTTTGGTGTAAAGAATCAAGCATGTTTCCGGTCTGGTTACAAGCAGGGTTCTGGGGATTAGTTGCCGGCTCGGCGTTGCTCATCGGAGCAGCATTGGGTTACTTCGCGCGAATTCCCCAGCGATTAATCGCCGCCATCATGGCCTTCGGTAGCGGGGTGCTTATCTCCGCACTGTCGTTTGACCTGATGGATGAGGCATATAAGCGTGGCGGCTTCGACTCAACGGCAATTGGCTTTGTTGGAGGCGCCGCTATGTACACGGCCGCGAACTGGTATTTAGCCCGGCGGGGTGCCAAGCACAGGAAAAGGTCCGGGGGCCATCAAGCTTCAGAAGAAGGACAAAGCGGCAGCGGCTCGGCCATTGCGATAGGAGCGCTCTTGGATGGCATACCAGAGTCAATTGTGATTGGCGTGAGCATGATCTGGGGCGGTGCCGTTAGTTGGGTGGCGGTGGTAGCCATCTTCCTCTCCAATCTGCCCGAAGGGTTATCCAGTTCGGCAGGGATGAAGAAAGCGGGGCGTTCAGCAACTTATGTTTTTGGTGTGTGGACCAGCATTGCAGTAATTTCCGGCGGAGCCGCACTGGTTGGCTATACATTTTTCAGCCACTTCTCACCTGAAGTTATTGCCGCCACAACTGCTGTTGCCGCCGGCGCAATCCTGGCCATGCTGTCCGATACGATGATTCCTGAAGCATTCGCGGAAGCTCATGAGTTCGCTGGACTCATTACTGTTCTTGGGTTTTTAGTGGCTTTCATATTGACTAAGATCAGCGCGTAGCCTGTTGTTCACAGATCAGTGCCCTCTCGGGCAGAACGCCGGGCTACAATCAATTTATGATCACCGACGAACCGTTCACCATCGGGGTCGAAGAGGAATATCAGATCGTGCATCCGGCGACGCGAGAGTTGCGTTCGCGCGCGCAACTCATCTTGCCGGAAGCGCAGGCGGCGCTCGGCAAGCAGGTAACCCCAGAGCTGTACCAGTCTCAGATCGAGATCGGCACATCGATCTGTCATACGGTGGCAGAGGTGCGCGCCAATATTGTGCACCTGCGCGGGGAAGTGATTGCCGCGGCGGAGAAGTATGGCAACCGGATCGTGGCGGCGGGCACGCACCCCTTCTCGCACTGGGAAGATCAACAACTCACGCCTAATGCGCGTTATCGTGGCATCGCTACCGAGTTTCAACAACTCGCCAGCGAACAACTAATCTTCGGCTGTCACGTGCACATTGGGATCAGTGATCGTGAAGCTGCGATCCGGGTGATGAATCGCGCGCGCCTTTGGCTGGCGCCGATCCTGGCGCTCGCGGCCAACTCCCCTTTCTGGCTCGGCGTGGACACTGGCTACGCCAGCTTTCGCACGGGCATCTGGCGACGGTGGCCCATGGCTGGCACGCCGCAGTTCTTTGCCTCGCGCGCCGAGTACGACGCGCTGGTTGACACGCTGGTCCAGACGGGAAGCATCTCCGACGCGACGAAAATTTACTGGGACGTGCGCCCCTCCGCGCGCTTCGAGACGCTGGAATTTCGCGTCACTGATGTCTGCCTTACGATAGACGAAGCGGTGCTGATCGCCGGTCTCTCCCGGGCCCTGGCGCGCACCTGCTACGACCAGGCGATCAAGAATGAACCAGAATTGGACGTGCGCCCGGAACTATTGCGCGCCGCCAAGTGGCGCGCCGCACGCTACGGCCTTGAAGCGGAATTGATTGACGTGGCTGACAAGCGCGCCATCCCGGCGCACGAGTTGATTGAAAAACTACTTGCCACTCTCCGCCCGGCACTCGAAAGGTACGGCGACTGGGATGAGATCAACTCCCTCACGCACGATACGCTCGCCCGTGGCAACGGCGCGACTCGACAGCGCGCCGCTTACGCACGTCGCGATCAACTTGAAGATGTTGTTGACCTGCTAATTGCAGAGACGGCGCAGGGCACTTAGTGACCGTTTAGATCCCTATGCTGATGGACCACTCATAACCTTCGCGCCCGTGAGGCAGCCATGATCTCATTGCGAGAACCGTGCGAATGGCCTTCATGAACTGCTCAAAAAAGTTGATCCCGGTTGCTTGCGCCTATCTTTCAGATACGGATAATCAAAGTTCGCGTCAACGTGCGCGAGACCTGCTGAATGCCTGGAACCCAGGAGGCATGACCTTATGGCGTTTCGTCAAACGCTATTCGGGCGAGAAAGCATGATGTGGATGACACGGGGTTGGAGAATCAGAGGGTGGCGATGGAAGACGTTCGGTAAGCATCTCTGGACGAAAGTCAACGCGGACGATGTGCTCAACCGTGCCGCGATTCTTTCCTTCTACTTCCTACTGGCGCTCTTTCCGCTACTGCTTTTCCTCACTGCTCTCCTGGGTTACTTCGCCGACGCCGGAACGGAGTTACGTCACAATCTGCTCACTTATCTTAGAGCGATTGTGCCTGTCTCCGCCTCCGACCTTATCAACACGACAGTTGACGAGATCAGTCAAAAAAGCAGCGGCGGCAAACTGTCGTTTGGCCTGCTGACATCACTGTGGTTCGCTTCCTCCGGCATGGGCGCGATCATCGAAGGGCTGAACGTCGCCTACGACGTTAAGGAGACGCGCGCGTGGTGGAAAAGAACTCTGCTCGCCATCCTGCTGACGATTGCGCTCGCCGTGCTGATTATTACCGCACTGGCGTTGATGTTCTACGGCAGCCGGATTGCCGAAGAGATCGCGAACCGCTACGGTTTCGGCGCTGCATTTA
>JALYTI010000345.1 GCA_030854375.1 Acidobacteriota bacterium
TTCCGTAATGCAGGTTAGCCATCACTTCCGTGTGCGATGGAGTGAAGTAGATGAAGCGCGGATCGGGAGTCAGCGCGAATGGCAATTCTTTTAGCCCGTAGAATTCTGCGTACACTTTTAACCTCCAAATCCGGTCGGGATCGTTTTCGTCTGAGTACTAGATTGCGAAGCGCTCGAATACCTGCGTCAGCTTCAGAGCGACCGCCAAAGCAGGAATGGCCAGGAACATTGCTGCCACCGCAGTTGCCAGCAGCAGCTTGCGGCGTCGCGGAATACTTCGTGCTTCCTGCGGCGTCAACAGTTCGGGAACGGTTACAAGCACCGGGAGAGACGTATAGTGTGCGGCGTCTTCGCTCGTCTGAATCGTGAGCAGGCGCGGGACTTCAAACACTCCCGCCAAAAGAAGACCCACTGCGAGTCCTACTGCGAGTCCAAGACCTATAAGCACTAAACGCCTTGGAGCAACGGGTCGCGCCGGCAAGTTAGCCGGGTCAACGACCTGGATACCTTCGCCCTGCTGTTGACTGGCGGCGTCAGCCCCGAGTCCAATTCTCTGCTGTTGCATTAGAAGCGCATCGTAAGCGGCCTTCTTCGTTTGGTAATCTCGATCTAAAGCTCCCAGCGCGACCTCGGCGCCGGGGACGTTATTGATTCGCCCCATCACCTGGTCAATTTGTTTGTCAATCTGGGCGAGCGTGGTTTGTTGCCGTTTGATCTCTCCGTCGACGAGCTGGAGCTCAGCTTCGAGATTGCCCACCGTTAAGTCCGGCCGGTCGCGAAGCTTGTCCTGCTTCTCCTTGATGCGCTGCTTCCACTCCGTAATCATCTGGTCCATTGATGCTTTTACGGAGTCGACTTCGGCTTGCTTCGCCAGCACGTCGGGATGCTTTGGCCGCAATTCCGTCAGCATGCGCGTCAACTGCGATTCAAGATCGGCCTTGCGGGCGACGAGTTGAGCCCAGCCGAGCGTTGTCTTTGGATCGGTTGTGTTTTCGGCGATGTCTTCCTTTGCCTGCTCCGACGATTTCTTTACTAACGTAAGCTGACCGGTAAGCGCGGAACGCCGATCTTGAAGACGGCCCACTTCTGATATGTAAGCTTTCTGTTGCTCTCGCAATCCGGCCAACTGGCCCACGAGCGACGCAGCCTCCGACGGAAGATTGCCGACGTTCTTTTGCATAAAGTCGAGCCGCTCTCTGTCGACGAGGTCGAGCTCTTCCTTAGTCTGGTTCACCTGCTGGTCTATAAACTGTTTCGCTGAGGTGGTGGAATTAATCGTGTTCCTTGTTTGCTCGTTAATATATTTGCTGGCCAACTCCGCGGTTACAGCCTGGGTGGTTTTCGCATTCCTACCGCGATACGTGATGTTGAAGCCGTTGGTAATATCGTTGCGGCTGGTGTTCACTTCCACCTTGATGTTCTTGCGCATGTACTCGATGAGCGCTTCCATCGGTTCGCCGCGCAATTGTTCCGTTTTGTAGAGACCATATTTTTCAACAAGCGGCTCGAGCGAACTGCGGCTGGTAACAACCTGCGCGATGCTGTTTATCTCGCGCGTAAGGCTATCCTCGGTAATTGTAGGAACAACTGAGTTCGGTAGAGTCGAAGGCTTGACGACGATCAACGTCGATGACTCGTAGAGATCGGGCAGTTGAATCACCACCCACGCGACCGCCGCGGCAATGGCAATCGCCGGAAGAATAATCAACCACTTGCGCTTCAAGGCGATCTTCGCGTATTCGCCAGGAGTTCGTTGCCGAAATTCAACACTCATGAAATCCCTCCTCGGGAGTTACACTCGCTTAGAGCGTGGCCAGGACATTGCGAGCTTCAGCAGCTTCTGCAAAAGGCGCCTTGTCGCTCAACCGCACCGCTTGTTCAAGCTCGCGGCGCGCAGCTTCTTTGTCGCCTTTTGCCTTCAGAGCCATGCCCAGATGGTAGTGATAATTCGCGGCCGGGCTTCCGTTAGCCGTCCGGGCTGCGTGTTCGTCGAGCGTAACGGCCTTTTGCAGCTGCTCGACGGCGGCGCCATAGAGTCCCTTTTTGTAGTAGACCCAACCAAGGGTGTCGACAAAGCCGGCGATGTTTGGGTTCTTCTGGACCACGCCCTGCGCCAGGCGCACAGCCTCGTCAAGGTTGCCTTCTCCCTGCACGGCGTATAGCCAGGCCAGGTTGTTTGCAGCAATGACTGCGTTCTGATCTTTGACCAGAGCTTGTCGATAGTTGTCAGCAGCAGCGTCGTAATTCTGTCGAGAATCGTTGAGCATGCCGATCAGGGTGTAAGCCGTCGCATTATCCGGGCGACGTTCGAGGATTTTTTGATACTCGGCAATCGCTCGATCTTCCTGCTTGGTGTTAATGAATAACGCACCAAGGGCTGAATACGCTGCGATGTAATTGGCATCCAGCTCCAAAGTTTTGCGAAGTTCGGCTTCGGCCTGTCCGGAGTTTTGCTCAAATCCGTAAATCTGGGCCTTGAGATAGTGGAGCGATGCATTGGCCGGATAGGCGCTCATAACCTGGTCGATTCGAGCGTGCGCTTTGGTCAACTCTTTCTTGCGGGCATACAGTCGGATTAGACCTGTTAGCGCGTTGAAATTGACTCCGTCTATAGACAATGCATTCTCGTAGTAACCGGCAGCTTCGTCTTCCTTATTTTCCGCTAACGAAACAGCAGCGAGACTGATGTAGGGAAAGGTGTCTCGTGGAGCTGCATCACGCGCCATCGTGAAGTCTTTCCGCGCCGCCTGCGTATTCCGCTGATCCAATTCGGCGGTACCGCGCGAGAGAAGCGCTTTCGCGCGAATCTCTGCCAGCATCTGCGGAGTACTATCTCGATCAGGCGCAGTCTGATTAAGTCGGTCAAGTAATTCCGAGGCAAGCCGCTGCGCCGATTTGGTATCTCCCAAAGCCAGCGTGATCTGAACCTGCATCAGTTTCGCTGGAAGATAATCTGGATAATTTCGTTCGAGATCGCCGGCGAACGCTCGCGCCTGATCCATGTTTCCCAGATTGAAGTTTGCCTGGGCCATGAAATAAAGGCCGGGGCGAGAATTGGGTTCCTGAACGAGTACTTCTTTCAAATCTTCTACCGCAGCTTGCAGATCGTTGATCTGGCCCGTCTGTGCGCGAACTCTCGCACGCAGCAGCAGCGCTTGTCTGTCGTGCTGGTCCTTTTTCAAGACCTCGTCAATCTGTGCCATTGCTCCCTGCGTATCACCTCGCATGAGCATTATTTCGCCCAGCCGGTAGCGGCCCTGAGTGAAGTCAGGCGACTTTGCCAGGACCTCCTGATAAATATTGATCGCTTCATCCAGACGATTTATCGAGGAATAGAAATCGGCCAGGACCGCACGACCTTCCGGTTTCTCCTTATCGAGATCAGCAAGGGCTTTGTATGCGACTTCTGCTTTGTCGAACTGTTTGTTGACCAGATAGAAACTGGCGAGCACAAAACGGGACGTGCGATTGGTTGGCTCCGCCTCGACCGCTTTGCTCAATTCGGATTCTGCGTCAACCAGGCGGTTGAGTTGCGCCAGGTATTTGCCGTATTCCGTATGGGCCAGACCGGAACTATTGTTTACCGAAATAGCGCGCTGAAAAGTTTCTTCAGCTTTTGTCTTGTCGTTCGTAACTATGTAGAAGCGCGCCAAACTTAGATACGATTCAACGCGTTTGGGCTCCAACTCAATGGCGTGATTAATTTCAGAGAAAGCTTTCTCGCGTTCATTCTGGGCGTAAAGGACGCTGCCCATCAG
>JALYTI010000033.1 GCA_030854375.1 Acidobacteriota bacterium
ATCTCAGATAGCCGTCTCGCGCTCTCACCGCAAGGTTCGGCTGATGCACCTTCACTCTGATCTGGCGGCGTTCGCTGCTCTGGTCAGTGGATGTCTGCGGATAGTAGCCAAGACTGTATTGGCGCCGTAGCTCCTCAGCAATCCTGGAAAACGCCTGGGCCAACTGCGCAGAGTCGTTGGCCTCATAGAGGCGCCCGCCAGTTTTATCAGCCAGCTCGTGAAGATATTGATTCGCTCGCTCGTAGTCGGCCTTGGTTGTGCCCGGCGGCGCAGCTCCGCCAGCGGGTGGGCCGCCGTAAATTACCTGCGAAGAGGAGCTCCGGCCCGGAAAGGGCCAGCTACTACTATTAGTCACGATGGTTACGGTTCCGGTGCCTACGCCTTGCATCGCGCGCAGGTAATCGCTCGTGTCGTACTGAATCGGATAGATCAGCGCGTCCAGCTCTTCGGCTTCGCGAAGGGTGCTCTGATAAGTCGCGAGGTAGCTCGAGGTGTCAACGCCGTCTGTGAAAAGCACGATGGCTTTTCTGCCCTTTATCTTGTTCAGACGCTCTTTAACGACTAGATCAACAGCATCGTAAAGGCGTGTGGAGTCACCTGACGTGGCATATTCTTCGACGACTGCGCTGACCGTGTTGAGGTCGTTTGTCGCCTCGGTCAAGAGCAGCACCTGATCGTTGAAACTCACCACAAGTACACGGTCCTGGGGGCGCAGTTGTTTGGCAAAAGCGATGGCCGCTGCTTTGATCTCCCACAGGTGGAAATGTGTCGAGGCGGACGTGTCCAGGAGAAGTGCTACCGTAAAAGGCTTTTCGGCAGGCTCGAAATAGGCGATCGACTGCTCGACGCCATTTTCGGAGACACTAAAATCTTCTCGCTTGAGATTGGGGACGAAACGGCCCTGGCGGTCCAGTACACTCACCGGAACCGTTACGAGCGCGGTATCGATGCGCACCACGTCTCCCTCGCCCACTTCTTCCGGCCCAAGTGCGACGGCAACATCGTTGGGAGCCGCGTCGACTGGTTCGGCCGTAGGTGTGGCGCCGACGCCGTGCAATGAAGGCGGGCCCGGCGCGGGCGGGGGATCCACGCCACGTAAATAAGGAGCTTCATTTTCCGGTTCTGATGTTCCAACCCGGCGGGGTCGCGAAGCTGCAGTAGACTGTCGCGCGGGCGGGGGCGCACCGCGATTCACGGCTACCGCGTTCCGAAATTTCGTATCCGGTTTCCTGGTAGCCGCTGCCGAGCTCCGAGACCCAGTATCTTGTTTTTTCTTCACCGCTACCGAACTCTCGGCCTCGGCGTCCTCTCTTTTGTTCGCAGCTATCGAACTCTCAGAGTCAGGATCCTGTTTTCTGATTGCGTATGCGCCGTGGGGGCAGGCCGGCGTCGTCATGTAGCCGACGACAATGTAGCCCTCGGGAATCGGAATCCCCTGGCATATCTTGACAGTCGCATTCCGACCTCCGGCGGTCGCGCGTTGTTTGTTCACTCGTTGAGGAGTGGTTTGGGCAGGAGCGATTGCCACCAGCACGGTAACGCTTGTGGCTAGAAAAAAAGAGGCGACTGATAATTTCATAGTCGCGGCCTCCAACACTGGTATTAGACTTTGGAGGCATTATATTCCCGGACTGTCTTTGTATCAAGTTGAGGCGGGGGGGCAGAGGTCAGAGGCCAGAGGCCAGAGGCCAGAGGTCAGAGGCCAGAGGCCAGAGGTCAGAGGCCAGAGGTCAGAGGCCAGAAAGTCAGGGGCCAGAGGACAGAGATCAGAGACCAGGAAGTCAGCTTCGAGGGTTTGACCTTTGACTTCTGATTTCTGATCGCTGGCCTCTGGCCTCTGTCCTCTGTCCTCTGACCTCTGACCTCTGGCCTCTGTCCTCTGTCCTCTGACCTCTGACCTCTGTCCTCTGTCCTCTGTCCTCTGACCTCTCTTCCCATTTACCCCGTTCCCCTTGATTTGTCCGTCCGTCGCCACTCCGAAAGTGAGCCGCCCTTACCTCCGCGACGCACGGAAACAATCTCGGCCATGATCGCGAGCGCGACTTCCTCCGGCGTCACGGCGCCAATGTCCAATCCAATCGGTGCGTGAACCTTTTGGAGTCTGGCTTCTTCCGCTCCGTTTTCACGAAGGCGTTGAAGGACAATGTTTGTTCGGCGTTTGCTGCCGATAAGTCCGATGTAATCGGCTTCGGTGGTGATTATCGCTCGTAAGCACTGCTCGTCTTCACTGTGTCCGCGTGTGACGATTGCCACACAAACCCCGTGCCCGTTACCCACTGCCGCACGCACAGCGTCAGGCCAATTATCAGCGGCCACTAATTCGATTCCCTGCTCTGAAAAGCGTTCACGTGTGACAAACTCAGCCCGGTCGTCGATCAAGGTCGCGTGATAACCCATTTGGCTGGCAAGCTTCGCTAGCGAAGCTCCCACATGCCCCGCGCCGCAAATAACCAGGCGCGGCTCACGCTGTATGCGCTCAAACAGAATTTGTGCATCGCGGCATTCGGTAAGCGCGGGGGCAAATTCCTTTACCTGAAACACGCGGGTCTCTTCGCCTGAGTCAAGGAAGGCGGCCGCGTGTTCTGTGACGGCCTGGTCCAGCGCGTCAACACCTAAGCTGCCAATCGTGGCGCGCTGGGAGCGTGGATGTTCAATGAGCAGTTTCTTGCCAACATTTGTCGCGCCTTCAATCAACGTGGCAAGCGCGGCAATTGAGCCCTCTTCAAGTATTCGCGAGATGGTTTCCGAAATTGAGGTGGAACGTTCTTTGTTCCCGCGCGATTGCATGGAGTAAGGGAAGGCGAGACTTTACTTGGAGGGCAGTGTCGTGGACATCTTACCCAAACCAATGGCTGCCAATGCGCGGCGAATCAGCCACCATGGACCAACCAGCAGGTAAAAAGGATTTTTGAAGAAGGCCGGCCTATTGCCTTCAATGACGTGGCCAATGAACTGAAAGACCCACCCAACCACGAACAATGCAAGCGCCCACCGCCAGTTGAAGAAAAACAAGGGCAGGGAGACCACAATCATCGGTATCCCGATGCTGTGCGCTAGTTTGTTCAAGGGATGCTGATGCTTTGCTTTGTAGTTTTCGATGAAGGATTCCATGGTCAACCTCCGTCATGGGGCTTGGGTGTTAGGTCGTTGGTATTGGGTCTTTGGTCTTGGTCTTTTGATCGTAACCGTAGTCAACAATCAGCATCGCTTAACCCGCCGGCTGTTTGCTGTTTACTGTTTCCTGTTTACTGTACGCTCCTTTTTCTTCACCACGAATCACATCGAGAAAGATATCCATTGTGCCGCCGCAAACCATACCTTCTTCGCTGGCTTCCTCGGCTGTTAACGAAAAGTGATGCAGAGCAGGTTTACCCGTACGTAGAGCTTCGCGTGCTTCGGCCCAAACTTCCGCTTCAATGCAACCACCGCCCACGGTCCCCGCCACTTCACCGTTCGCAAAGAATAACATTTTTGCACCCCGCCGCTGCGGCGTTGACCCTCGTGTACGCGCCACTGTTGCAACAACTACTCGCTCACCACGTCCATTCGCCTCGCCAATCAGACGGTAGAGATCGCTTTGTGCAATTGTGCCCATGATGAATTTAGAAGACTACACACAATATTCAGATTCGGACAGGGCGATAATCTGACTCCTTTACCTTGGCCTGTCTCGATCGTTGGTTGGACGCGGCTCGGTGCGCGTTGATCCTGAATTGTTCTGCTGTTGCTGTTCTAACCGCCGCCGCAAGGCATCAACTTCCGTATCAGCTGTAGCTACTGACGTTTCCAGGCGAGTTCGGCTCGTCTCGAGTATCCGGATCTGCGCGTTCAAGCGTGACTTTTCACTCTCCAATTGCCGGCGACGGGCGTCCCGCGCCTCCTCGGGGTGTACTGTCCCGTATCCTGCGGCCCTCTCAATGTTCTCCGGCCTTAGACCGTAATCGACCTGCTCCAGTTTCGATTCCAGATCCGCGAGTTTGCTTTGGGCATCGATCAACTGCGCGCGCAAGTTTTCCGCTCGCTGTTCGGCACGCGTCAGTCGCTCCATGTCTATCAGCGAACGATCATTCTCCTGCATCTGGGTCAACTTGTCGTTTAGCCTGTTGACCTGATTGGAGAGAGCGTTGATTGTCTCTTGCATGTCCGGCTCATTGGAAGATGCTTTGCTGGTTCCCCTCTTCTTCTTTCCCGTCGAGTTCTCAGTAGCCTGTTCTGTATCGCCCGTATTCTCGTCTGCGGTGCTAATGATTTTTTCACCATTAGCACTGCTTGCCTGTTCTCCTCCGGGCGGTACTATCACGGGATTTGTTACTACCGGCCTCGCTACTCTGCGAGGGCGCCGCCTACGACGAGTCTGCGCGTCTACTCCAACCTGGCACACACCAATTAGGATGACCACGACCACCAATATTGCGCTGGCGCGAAAAAATCGATTCTGCATAACAAACTCCTTCTACAACTCCTTCAGAGCCAGGTCAAAGATACGCTTCGTAGCGAGATGCATTCAAGCGACCGCAAGCGGCCTTACAACTTAAACGGCGACGAAGCCGCCCGGTTCCTCAATGTGCTGAGCATTCGCGCGGTGTCCACGTCGAGTGATTTTTACGATCAGGCTCCCGGGGCTCTATTTACAATCGGCACACGAGGCGACTGTAACCTGTGCAGAACTGTAAGCAATACAACCGCACCCGTCATCCACTTCCGCAGTCGCGGTATACGATCCCTGTTCAGCACCTTTAAGATCCCAGATAACAGAAGAACCGTCGCCAGTTACTCGTCCTCCCGTAACCGTGTACGTATAAAGAACCGTATCGCGGTCCGGATCAGAGGCATTGGCGTTAAGAATGACGAGTCGACAGGAATCTGTGGCACAGGCACTCGAAGTCTCTCCGCTCTTGCAAGGCAAGGTAATATTTTCCACGGACGGCCTAAGGGCCACTGTGGGCGGCTGGTTCGGGAACATATCGCCGCTGCGTTTAGAAGAGTACATGCGGGTGCAACGCGAGCCTGGTATCCCTACCATCGACTTCTTATCCTTTGGCCACCTCAGACGTGTACAGCGCGTACCTGGTGCTTGAATAACATTGATATTCTCTTTGAGACTTGATGACTCATTCGCGTTACCTCTGCGCACAGAGGAAGCGCCCAACATAAACAGAGTCATGCTCACCACGGCCGACGAAAATAAAATTTTGCGCATTTGAATAGACTCCTTTTTGGTCTACACCTTCATGGTAACGCTTGTTCATCGGAGCTTGGCTTCGCTGCGATGACCTCATCCCAGGTTCGCGATGGTTTGATCCAGTTGGGAATTACGCTTGACGATATCCGCAATACGCGCACGCACCTCAGCTACCTTCTCAGCCGGCGCGCGTTCAGCAAACTGGGGATTCGCTAGTTGTGCTTCGAGCTTGGACGCCTCCGCGCGAAGTTTGTCCTTCTCTTTCCCGAGTCGTTGACGCTCCTCCTCAAAATCGATCAAACCCTCCAGCGGGACTGCTACCTCAGCGCCGCCAACCAAAACAGCACGCGCGGACGCGCGAGGTGCTTCTAATTGTTCCCTTATCGAAACTTCAGAAGCTCGCACGAGCCTGGTGATCTGGTTCACGTTGGCCAGGAATACGGAGCGCAGTTTTTCGTCCGGCGCGCCTATCACTACCGGAATCGGCTCACTCGGCTTGATGTTCATCTCTGAACGAATGTTGCGCACGCGTGAGATCAGATCGATGACGGCCTGCATCTCCCACTCTGCATTTTCATCGATCAAACCCGCCTGACTTTCGGGATATGCAGCCAGCATGATCGTTGGCACGGCTCCGCGATAAGCCTGATGTAGCAAATCTCCGTGAGCGGCCGGAAGGCGCAGCCAGAGGTCTTCCGTTATGTAGGGCATAAAGGGGTGCAGCAAGCGTAAAGCCTGGTCGAGAACTGTTAAGAGCCTGGTACGTGCTTCGTTTCGAAACCCCGATGGATCTTCAACGGTGACGTCTCGCTTGGTCAGTTCAATGTACCAATCGCAGAAGTCGTCCCAGAAAAAGTGATAAAGCGTTTGCACGGCCTCGTGGAATTGATAATTTGCCAGCGCTTGACGAACATCACGGGTGGTCTTGTTAAGGCGCGACAGAATCCAGCGATCGTGCAAAGCCAGCCCTGCGCCGGCGCCGTCAAGCGAACCAACGTTGACCGTTCCACCCTCAGAATTCATCAGGCAGAATCGCGCCGCGTTCCAGATCTTATTAGCAAAGTTTCGATATGACTCGACCTGTTTGTCGTTCCAGCGAATGTCTGTGCTGCCCACCGAGGCAAGCTTCAAACGGGTAGCATCAACGCCAAACTTGTCAAAGACTTCCAGCGGATCGATCCCGTTCATTTTGGTCTTGGACATTCGCTGGCCGTGCGCGTCGAGAATCGTTCCGGTAACGAAGACGTCATCAAAGGGCCGGGCGCCCATAAACTTGATTCCCATCATCACCATGCGCGATACCCAGAGGAAAATTATGTCGCGCGCGGTGACTAAAAGGGAGGTGGGATAGAAAGTTTTGAGATCCTCCGTCTCGTCTGGCCAACCCATCGTGGAGAAAGGCCACAGTGCTGCCGAGAACCAAGTGTCCAGCACATCGGGGTCCTGCGTTAATTCGCTGGTTCCAGCTTTGGCTCTCGCTTCTTCTTCTGACCGGGCGACAATTATTTCACCATTTTTCGTGTACCAGGCCGGGATTTGATGGCCCCACCAAAGCTGTCGGGAGATGGTCCAGTCGCGCAGATTTTCCAGCCAGTTGGTATAGACCTTTTCGTGGGGAACTTCAGGAACAAATTGCGGCTTCTTCTCGCGAGTCATTAAATCAAGCGCGAGGTCGCGCAGTTCGTCCATCCGAAGAAACCACTGTGTGGATACCAAAGGCTCGATGACTGTCTTGCAGCGCTCGCACTTGGAAATCGAGAACTCGTAATCAATAACCTTTTCAAGCAGTCCCAGCTCTTCAAACTTCTCAACGACCTTCGTACGCGCCTTGTAGCGATCCAGGCCCACAAATTCTGCGCCCGCTGCTTGTGTCATCTTTGCGTGAGGGTCGATAACAACTATCTGGGCCAAATTATGGCGCACGCCTACCTCATAGTCGTTGGGGTCGTGAGCGGGAGTGACTTTCACAGCGCCCGTACCAAATTCAGGATCAACGAACTCATCCGCGACTACGGGAATCTCACGTCCAGTGATTGGCAGCATCAAAACCGTTCCCACCAGCTCGCGGTAACGCTCATCACCGGGGTTCACGGCGACAGCGGTATCTCCCAGCATAGTTTCAGGGCGAGTCGTCGCCACAGTAACGCTGCGCCCTCCGTTTTTTGCCGGATAGCGAAGGTAGTAGAGCTTTCCGCCCTGCGGATCTTTTTCAACTTCAAGATCGGAGAGCACAGTCTGATCGGTAGGACACCAATTGACGATGCGCTTACCACGATAGATCATGCCTTCGTCGTAAAGGCGCACGAAAACTTCCCGAACTACGCGTGATAGATTTTCCTCCATAGTAAATTTTTCACGCGACCAATCGACTGAAGCACCCTCGCGACGCATTTGCCTGGTGATTTGCCCGCCCGATTCTTTTTTCCACTTCCAGACCCGCTCGACAAACTTTTCGCGACCCAGGTCATGGCGCGTTAGCCCTTCTTTCTTCAGCTCTCGAGTCACCATTAACTGCGTGGAGATTCCCGCGTGGTCCATGCCGGGCAACCACAAGGTGCGGTAACCACTCATGCGCTTATACCGTGTGAGGACATCCATCATCGTGTGTTGCAACGCATGGCCCATATGCAGCGAGCCGGTGACGTTTGGCGGGGGAATAACAATCGAAAAGATTGGGGCATTCGGATCCTTGTTGATCTCAGGCGCAAAGTAGCCTTGTGCCTCCCAGCGTTCGTAGTGATTCTGTTCAGCCTGCTTGGGGTCGTATTGTTTAGGAATTTCCATTGACGTCACTGGCTCAGTCACTAATTAGGGTTCAGCAGCAAAGAAAGGCATTGTAAGGCAGAGTTGCGCCTTTTTTCATCCGACCATGCTGGGCAATAAGTTCATGGTACTTCAACTCAGGATTACCACTGTATACCATCACTAACAAAAAGGAGCAGGCGACCTTTCGGCGGCGCCTGCTCCTCGTAGCAATTTGTGCTTCAGTCTATTTAAGAATTTTTCTCTTCAAGCTGACGTTTAATAAGAAGTTCCGCGAGTTGCGGCACAACCTCCCAGGCTATTTCCTGCACAACCCTTTCAGACAGCTGCTCGACAACTCGACGCGAGATAGCATCAATCACCTCCGGTGATAGATGCTCAAGTGCTTGCTCATCGGATCCACTAGCCTCGGTTTTACGTTGTGAGGTTGGCTTCCGTCCTCCCTGAGTGGGGGCAAAAGTAAGCTTCGATGCTGACCGTTCTTCCACGGGCCTGGGCACAACTCCGCGGGAGAGATCCCGTGTTGTAGCAAACGGGTCTTCTATCGGTTTCGGCATCGCGTCCCATCCTCCATCAGACCCGGCAGAAGCGCCCGCGCCGGTTGGGGACGGCTCCTGAACTTCGTCGAGGTCTACGTCTAATTCAAACTCTTCGCTCCTGGTTAAACTCACTGGCTGGTAGTCACCCAGATCAAGGAGCGTATCGCCCCCACCTTCATAACTTTCAGAAGCAAGCGGTTGCGCTTGCGTGAATTGGTTGTCCATCTTTCGTTCATGCACATTTCCAGCCATTCCGAATTGTGCTCTGTCGCTATTAGCGCGCGCCGCGGCAGCGTCGACGACGCCCCTGAGTTCCGAGGAAAGCGGCAACGTGTCAGCAGTCGTCATCGCTATTTCCGCCGCACTGAGCTTTTCCGGTTCCGGAGTTTCTACCGGGCGTGAAAGCTCCGCTGTCGGAATTTGTTCTTCTGCTGGGCGACCGCCCACCAGAATGCCCACCTTATCTATCAAGCGTCGAATGGATTGAAATGGCTTAGTCAATGTGTCATCCGCGCCAACTCTGCGCGCCTCCGCTTCGTCGAATGGCTCGAACGAGCCAACCAGAAGCATAACAGGAATATTCTTCAGCTTCTCATTTTGTTTGATGTACTCGCAAACTTCGTATCCATTCAATTGCGGCATGAATACATCCGCGAGAACGACATCGGGAACAAACTCTTCAAGACGCTCAATGGCTTCTCTGCCATTGTTCACGCAAACTACGGTGACGCCTTCATCGGCAAAGGTGAGATCAACAACCTTGTGAATCGTGATTGAATCGTCGGCAAGTAGGAGTTTGCGTCCAGCTAACAAAGCTTGGGTACCTTAGCTGAATTGAGCGCCATTGGAAGGGCCAAAAAATCTCACCGTCCGCGCAGGGCTTGTTTACCGCTTTGGCTACTAAATGCGCGGGTTTCAGCAGCAAAGCCACATTTGGAAACTAACACCCGCGCCGATAGCACGTCAAGAGTTTTGGCCCGGCGACTGAGCAAAAGAGGACTATCGGGAGGGACCTGCGAGTTGGATGTCGTCCGCTGTGTCATCTTTGCCGTCTGGCCCGGACGAGCGCAGTGTGAAATGGTCGCGTTCACCCAGATACTTGTACGGCTGGTGCCAGGGGTCCACGCGAATTATCGGGGCCAGATAACGCGGATTGAGATGGTCTATGACCACGGCCTGACTATCTGAAACGACATAAAATCCGCGATCCTCGCGAAACTGCTCGAGGGCCCTGGCGATCGCTCCCAATTCCATCCGCGCCTTCTTCTCTTTCTCTTCATTGAACGCAGCGACCAGCAGTTCGAGTTGCACCCAATCGCGATTTCCTGTTCGCAATTCAGAAACTTTCCACCCGGCGTTGCCTGCATTCACAAGCCGAGCCTCCACGTTAACCCAGGCTACAACCACCGCGGACGGTTGAGAAGCAAGAGGTATCGCAAGCGGTGACACCTGTTGGATCCGGATCGCATCTGGACGCTCCTCAAGACCAAGCAGGTTTCGCAACAGGCAGCGCGCGCGCTTGGCGCTTGGATCCAACGCTGCTCCACCGCGAAGCGGCGCGTCGGGAGCCGTGCACTCGTTTGTAAGGGATTGACTCTTAAGTGCCTTCGCGATGAGATCAATCTCTTCCCAGCGATCCTGACCGGTTCTAATCTCCGCGACGCGCCAACCCTGCTTGTCATATTGAAACTTGAAAACGGTTCTAATCTCAGCTGAAACTTCAGCGGATCCCGTTGCGCCAGTGGAAATCGTCTTTATCCGCACGGATCCATTCGTAAGCTCGAAGCCCGCCATGCGAGTTATCAATTTGCGCGCCTGCTTGGCACTCAGCT
>JALYTI010000346.1 GCA_030854375.1 Acidobacteriota bacterium
GCGCAACTGATCGTCACTCGTGTCGATCAAGCTGAGCGCCTTTCGCAATTCCTGGCGGCGGGCACGTAGGTCTTCGATCAGTAATGGATCACCTTCGATGCTCGTCATGATGCGGGGCACAATGAGGTAGCAACCAATGCCGAAGAGTCCGGAAGCGATTACAAGATCGAACGAGACCATTAAAGATGAAGTCAGCAGACCGCCTGAATCGCGGCCCCCGTGGAGCAGCAGAACGATGCCGGCGATCAGACCCAAATAGACGTGCGCCAACATCCAGTAACGGAGTGGCCCGGCACGTCGTTTGTAAATCTGCTTGCGTCCCGGATAGGTCATCACTGCGGCAATGCTGCCCAGGCCGACGAGGCCCGTAATCCACCGTACAGTAAGCCACGTGCCGGCAAGCGGCCCATCGAGCGTGTAACGTCGCCCAGCCCAGAGTGTGGCCCAGGTGATAGCGATGATTGCTAACACGCCACCCAAGTGAAACAGTCGTGCCGGAACATCTCTTTTGTGAATGTTGCGTCCAATGGCGTGAGTCTGGTCTCTGAATACAATTCCAATCGCATTCTTTGCTTCGCTGAAGTACTCCTTCGGATTCACTCGCACGAGTGCGCCGGTAGGGCAGTTTTCCTGGCACGAGTACGCTGCCGTTTTCGCTCCCTGAGGGTTGAGCCCCGTGTTTTCACACAGATTACATTTAACCGCCAACAAATCTTCCGTTTCTGTGACGGCTGGAGGCGCTGTTGGAAGGGCCAGACTAAACCAGTTTTTGAAGACGCTGCTGAGGCCGGAGGGTGGCGGAGTAGCTGATTTGCGAGGGATCATTGAGATTGCGTTGTAGGGACACTGTGTCGCGCAATCTCCACATCCAATGCAGGTCTTAGGATCGATATCAATGTACCCTTGGGCGAACCGCCCTATCGCGCCTGTCGGGCAGCCGGTCAGACACTCAGGATCCTGGCAATGCAAGCACACTGACGGTGATAGGACATGTTGAATTGACTGGCTGTTAGGTTTCACTGGACGGGCGATGTGGATGCCGCGTCGCAAGAGCCGGGATTGTCCATGGACCTTATGACATGCCAGCGAGCAATTCCCGCAGCGAATACACAAATCCATATCCATAACCAACAGGTTTGTGGCGTCCACAATTCCGGTCGCAATCTCTTTTCCGGCAGCAGCTACACTTCTTTTGTCTGAGGGTGGTTCCGGCGGTTTGTCGTCGGCTTCTGAGAATTGCGGAAAATGCGCCGAAATCATTTTGACGAGCTCCGGATTGGATCGCAGGCGCGAGATTTCAATCTCCAACACCTCCGTGCGCGCCATAACTGTTGCGCCATATTTCCATCTGGTCTGACTACTATCGAATACGGCCTCGAGTCCCAGCCAATTGCCGGCGCCCAGGAAATCCAATCCGACATCCGCGTCCAACTCCATCACCAAATCGGCCAGCCGCGAATCGGACGCCGGGCTGCGCACATGCGTTAGGTTCGAAGCAAGGCCCCGCGCACGCCTTGTCCAACCACTGTTAATAAAGAAGAGTCGATCAATCTGATCGCCTTCCTGAAACAGAATGTGATCTTTGGCGTATACGCTGAACCGTGTCGCCTCTTTGAGCTTCTTTCGGAGTTCCGAGGTGAATGAATTATTCGTAGCCGCTTGCACCTTTAACAGCGTGCGCTCAAGGCCATGCCTACGATAGTCGCCCTCCAGCCGCTCTCCAAACTTTTTCAGTTTTCGTAAGAGACGAAGCGCTGGACGTTGAATTTCAAGAACTGTTGCTTCTGCATCCGGTGCCACCACGACGGTGGCGTTACTAGGTTGTCCGGCGAGCAGGGACATCTCTCCAAAACTATTTTGCGGCTCAATCTCGCCAATCTTCCTGCTTTCTCCATTATCGCCTCCGATGTAAACGTCAAGCCGGCCATTCACCAGAATGAAAAATGCATTGCCACCCCAATCGCCTTCGCGAATGATCTGTTCACCAGGGCCGTAAACAAGTAGCCGTGCATAAGGGCCAACCTTTTTGCCGGCATAATTCCGGCCATAGACAACGAGCTCGAGGTCTAGTTCATACTTGAAGTGGTTTTCGTGTTTCTCAACTAACTCGGCGATGATGCCGCTGTTGCGCACAGCTTCGAGAATTGCGCCGTGGTGTGTTATTTCGCGGGGCATAGAAGTGTAGCTATTGGGCCGCGGGACGGATTAAGTTTCTCAATTGGTGGAAGCCCTGTTTGTGCAGGACGAGGGGATTGGCCGACGCTCCGGTGCTCGAAATCATTTCGTCGAGTGATAGCAAGAATGTAACGCAAGCCGATCGTTGTCTCAGACTGCAGACGCCGGCGCACAAGTGCGCTTTTCTAAACGGATGTTCGGCACGCTAACGGCTTGCGTTGCTTTGGTACTCTATCTAAGCTCCGTCACGCGATGAGACTAGGCTGTGCCCCAGCGACCAAAGTGTCGCAACTTGGTGTAGCGCCTCGTAAGTCGTTCGTCCTGACCGCAACTAACCGCTTCCGCCAACCGTTCCGACAAAGCCGCATCCAGGTAACGAGCTGCTTGATCGTAGTCAGTGTGTGCCCCGCCTGGTGGCTCGCTGATAATCTGATCTACAAGCTTCTCAGCGTAGAGATCTTGTGCGGTCAAGCGCAAACCTGTCGCTGCTCGATCGGCAAGCTTGGCGTCTTTCCAAAGAATTGCCGCGCACCCCTCCGGCGAGATTACGGAGTAAATGGAATTCTCAAGCATCATCACCTGGTCGCCAACTCCAATCGCCAAAGCTCCGCCCGATCCACCTTCACCGATTACCGTGACGATGACGGGAACTTTTAGCTTGGCCATCTCACGCAGGTTAAAAGCGATCGCTTCCGCCTGGCCGCGTTCTTCGGCGTCAATGCCCGGATAAGCCCCGGGCGTATCGATTAGGGAAAAAATTGGTCGCCCGAATTTCTCGGCCAGCTTCATAACTCTTAACGCCTTGCGATAGCCCTCGGGCTTGGGCATACCAAAATTTCGATACCTTCGCTGTTTAGTGTCGCGCCCCTTTTGATGTCCGACGACGACAATCGGCAGGCCGTGAAAGCGCGCTGAACCGCAAACGATGGCCGGGTCGTCCGCAAACCTTCGGTCACCATGCAACTCAACAAACTCATCAAACAGTCGCTCGATGAAGTCCAATGTATGAGGACGGTCCGCGTGGCGCGCCAGCTGCACACGGTCAATCGCGGTGCGCGATCCGGGTTCTGTCACGGGTGGAGATTCGGATTTATTCGCAGCTGAACTTTCAGCTATGGCTGATTGTTTTTCGCTCTTCGCCACGTTTCGTTAGACTCCAACGAGTATTATCAGACGCTGTTCGACGCCAGCGCAATTTTCTCCACCCTGAGCTTGCACCCTATTTTCCCAAGCGCCGTCTCTAGTTTTTCACTACGCTCGACGCGCAGCGAAGAATTAACTTTCACACGAACTAGCAGGTCAACGGGGAGCGCCGTCTCCAACACTACTTCGCAATTTCCCGAATGCGTATTAATCAGATGAAGAATACTGTCAAACAGTTCTGCCGGATCCGCTGCCTGTGGCACGCGCAGAACAACCAACTCTTTCGCTTTTAACATTTCATCCAGACTCTGAACCTGGTCCACAATCAGCGACGGCGGGTTGTCTTCTCCCAGTTCAAGTCTCCCGGTAATTAAAACCGGTAGCTCATTCTTCAATAACGAGGAATGCTTCCGGTAAGTCTCCGGCCAT
>JALYTI010000347.1 GCA_030854375.1 Acidobacteriota bacterium
CTGGCCGGAGCGCATCAGGAAAGACGAAATCTGTCCTTCACTTGATTGCAAAAGAAGGGTGTCTCGTCCATCGTTGGTGACCGAGTAAACTCGTCCCTTATCGGCAGTTCCAATCAAGACGCTTCCCGGCTGCAACCCGGGAACGATCGCAAATGCTGTGATTGATGACGAACTCCACACAACGTCGGTACCGCCATCGGGGAGAATACGAAAGACGGCGCTACGTGCGCTCGAGGTGTCGGTACGACTGCGGGTAGCTTGACCGCTCGCTTGAATCGGCGCGCCCGTTTCATCGATGGGCGTGATTGTAACGGATGTGGCGGGCACACTACTGCCTTCGACGGTCGGCGCGAGGGTCGCCGAAGATGATTGCTGTCGCCCTGCGGTCGCGGCCTCACTTAGCGCAAGCGCATAGATTGAGCCATCAGGCGCCGGAGCCAGCGCATGGATCTCCCGTAGCTGGGCATCAAACAGGGCAAACGCTTTGCCTTCGGGAGAAATCCGCAGCACCAAACCTCCTGGATCGGTGCCAGCGATCAGGTCGCCCTGCGCGGTGACAGCCAAAGAGATGACATGCGTCTGGTTCGTAGCAATTAAGAGTGAAGCCTCCGGTTTTGCGCCAGCTGTACGAACACGATAAAGCTTGCCGTTGTCGCCCGTACCAACAGCGAGCGATCCATCGGCGAGTACAGCTAATGACCAGACATACTTATCTGCCGGGTCGAAAAACACTTCGGCGTGGCCATCTGGCGTGATTCGATAAACTTTGCCGTCGGGAGACGTTCCTGCATAGATCGCTCCATCTCGAGCGGCGGCCAGTGCGGTTACATCCAGTTCCGCAGCGTCGTATAGCAGCGAGCCGCGGCCATCGGCAGACACGCGATAAATCTTTCCATCATGGCCGGTGCCTAGATAAACGTTTCCTTGATTGTCCACCGCACTTGACCACACAAACGCCTGCTCAGTATTGAAAATCTCAGTTAGAGCCGGCGCCAACATCAACATACCTGTATCGCTGATAGAGACCCCCCGGGCGTCGCCTTTCAGCAGTTCGGCCCGCCCACTGGTTTCCCAGATAATCGGCTGCCCGGAATAGGCGGCGGATGCTGAAGCGCCGATCAAAAGCAAAGCGGCAGCGAAGCCCGCCAGATGTTGTCGTAGTTTTCCTTGAAACATATTTAGTCTTAATTTCCTATGTATTTTGCATACAGCGTTCGCGCCGTACTAATTTCACTGGTGCCCCGGATGATTGATCGGGCGTCCTGGAACACGGTTACTTCAAAGTCTCCCGTCCGAAAACGTAAAAGGTAATCATTGAATTTCACGTCGTCTGCGACCTGAAGTCGTTTCGCCAGTTCCTCGAAGTCAATTTGCGTCGCTTGTACAGGAGAAATCTGCACGGCGTTTCGCCCACACAGAACGGCAGCAAAGTCGCTCGAAGTTGCTTCAAGCGTAGAAAACTTTCCCAGCCCACAAGTGGGGCAGTCCGGCACCGGGGAACCGGGATTGATCTTCCGCCACTCATTTCGCCAGACATCAAACTGCATGAGCGAGCGGTGAACACTGTCGTTTTGGCCTGCCAGAAGTTTCAAAGCCTCGGTAACTTGAACCGCCGCCACCACACTTATGATCGGCATAATCACACCCGCGGTATCGCACGTCGGGGCGCTAGCCGCAGGCGGTGCCTGTTCAAAAACACAGCGCAAGCAAGGGGTTTGATGCGGTTGGATGGTCATCGTTACGCCATAGGATCCAACTGCAGCGCCATAGATCCAGTTGATTTCGTGCTTAACGCATGCATCGTTGATGAGATAGCGGGTGCCAAAATTATCTGTGCCATCCAACACGACGTCGCAGTCTTCAATAAGCCGTTCAATGTTTGAGTAGTTGACGTCAGCAATCTCAGGCTCGACTTCTACGTCCCGATTAATCTCGCGAATGTGATTGGCGGCGGCAATTGCCTTCGGGATGCGTTCAGACGCGTCCTGTTCCGTGAACATCGTTTGTCTTTGTAGATTTGAAGCTTCTACAAAGTCGCGATCGGCGATCCGCAGGCTACCTACACCTGCGCGGGCCAGGCTCTCAGCTTGGGCAGAGCCCAGCGCACCGCAACCGATAATCAGCGCTCGCGATTGTAGTAATCGTTGTTGGCCGGTCTGACCGAGTCCGTTGAATAGAATTTGTCGGCTGTAGCGGTCGTTCATATCAATATTTTAGATTTCAGATCTCAGATCTCAGATCTCAGATTTTAGATCTCAGATCTCAGATCTCAGATCTCAGATCTCAGATCTCAGATCGCAATTTCAAATCTGACATGATCTGAGATTTCAAGTTTCAGATCTCAACATCGAGCCTTGCGCCGCGTCGAACATCACTCTCTCAGGAGCATCGACCCCACTCCATAACCTGAATTGCTCCGCGGCCTGCGCTACCAGCATCGACAAACCCCCGAGCCTCTCACAGCCAGCCTCGCGAGCCTCACGCAGGAATTTCGTCTCACTGGGATTGTAAACTAAGTCGTATACCAGGCGCGCCCCGCGAAGTTGGCGTGCAGTCGCAGGTGTTCCGGATTCAAACTCACCGACGGTTCCCAACGGCGTCGCATTTATCACCACATCAAATCCCTGGAACTCTGATTCATCCAGTGAAGCTGATGTGGCACCAAACTTTGCCGCTAACGATGCGGCTTTCTTACCGTCGCGCGCAAAGATTGTCACCTTTGCGCCTTCCTGATTTAAGCCCCAAGCCGCTGCACTCGCCGCGCCTCCAGATCCAATAACCACGCATCGCAAGTCTCGCAACTCAGCAAACTTCCCCTTAAGCGGCTTTAGGAAGCCTATTGCGTCCGTGTTGTAACCCTGCAGCGCGTCGTCCACGACCAGGATTGTGTTCACGGCACCAATTTCCTTAGCCGCCGGCTCGATCCAATCCAGGTGATCCATGACTGCCGTTTTATATGGGGCTGTGACGCTTATGCCTCGCATATTCCAACTGATTTCACGCGTCCGTGGATGAAGCATCCGTTTGATGAATCCTTCAAGGTCACGAACCTCAAAGGGAATGTACACGCCATTAATTTCGACCGCGTCAAAAGCAGCATTGTGCATTTGTGGCGACATCGAATGCGTAACTGGAAAACCTATCAACCCAAAAATCTGTGTTAGCTGATCGATTTTTTCGATCCGATAGACTTCTCGGAGTTCGCGCGCCGAAATCTGACCGGGCGCCGTCGCCTTTTCATCTTCCAGCGCAGCATAAGTCAAAAACGCGCCGCGTGAGGGGCCCAAAATGCGGGTCGCAACTCCCGCACTTCCCATAGCGATCGCTATCATTTCACGACCATCTTTTCGCGCGCGCTCCAGCAATTGAAGTACCTGGATGCAATCGGTTGCATCATCCGCCTGCACAGCGATTTTCAGGATCTGGGCCGGGCTGCTCAACATTCGATCGTAGATCTGCAAAAGATTGGGTGGTACACGATGGAAATTATGGTAGGAACAGATTACGCGGCCCCAATCTATATCCTTGTCATACTGAAGCAACGAAGGAGCTGTCGCAACGTCAAACTCGATATCAAAAAAGTCCGCGTTAGGTCGTTTGAACAACCAAAAAACCAGCCGCGATTTTGCATCAAGGTGATGCCGACCACCTTGCTCAGCCGGCCGATAAGTAACGATTACGGGCCGAGGGATGTTGTTCAGCAGAGAGTTTAAATCATGGAAGGTCTCGCCGCTTTGAGAAAGAT
>JALYTI010000348.1 GCA_030854375.1 Acidobacteriota bacterium
GGTTGCAGTTGCGCGGGGAAGTTGCTTCTTACCATGTCGGCACCGGATTCGGACTCTTATTTTCTTTCCTGACTCTCGATGAAGAGCTAGCCCTCCGGGAATTGGTCATCTACGAATCCTAGCCTTTCAGATTTAGGGACAGGTCGCAAATCCGAAAACTGCTCACTCCAGAGTTGCTATTGATCAGGTTTCTTTCGCGCCTTCACGTCGGTCATTACGATAGTGATAACCAGCCCGACTCCGGCGATCGCTGCGAGCAGGAAGAAAATCATAGCGAAACCGGGATAGCCAAGTATGCGAAACGAGGTTTCGACGCGCATCAGCATGGAGGCACCAACTATTAGCGAGGCGAGGATTAGACCAAGCGCAATTCTGTTGGCTACCTTCTGAAGCCCCTCCACCACGACCTTCTCATCTATCGTGTCAACATCAATTTTGAGCTCATTGTTGCCAATGGTGTCCAGGATCTTATTAACTCGTCCCGGCAGCTTTTCTATAAATTCCTTAACTTCAACTACGCCTCCGATGAGGTTTGCAGGAGCGATACTCTGCATCAAGTTGCGTTGAAGAATTTCAGTGGCGCGCTGGCGGATGATTGTGCTCGGTTCAAAGTCGGGATCGAGAGTAAATACAACGCGGTCGAGATTTAGGAGCGCCTTCGCGACCAGGGTGAATTCCGACGGGAGACGGAACCAGCAATCAGCGGAAATCTTTGTTATCTCAAGCACAACCTGGCCGGAGTTGAACCTGCTGAGGTTTGCGTCCGCATGCTCCGCCACCAATTCTGCCACTCTTCTTTTAAACTCGGCCTTATCGAAACGGGGCTTCGGCTCACCCATCCGAATTGTGACCTCAGCAGCTTCTTCGCCGCGTCCCTCACTGATAGCCAACAAAAGGCGCAGCACGTTGTCTCGCATCCCGGGCAGCAGACGCGCAACCATCCCGAGATCCAACAACGCAATTTGGTCGTCGTCCGTGAGGAAAACATTGCCCGGGTGGGGATCCGCATGGAGAAAACCGTCGAGCAATATCTGCTTTAAGTAAGCGCGGAACAGCTCTCGAGCAAGGCCGGGACCATCGATTTCCATCAACCGCAGCGGGCTCAGCTCCGTAATCTTCTTGCCCGGTATGTAGTCCATGGTCAGAACGCGTGAGGTTGAGAAGTCTTCGACGGGTTCTGGAACAATTATTCGGTCAAACTCTCTCAGGTTTTCAGCGAAGGTGATGAGATTGTTCGCTTCAAGCTTAAAATCTAATTCGCGCAACAGGCTTCGGCGCAAACTCACAAGCATATTGGCAAAATCGTAGCGCTTTCCCAGTTCCGTATGAGCATCCATGAACTGGGCCATCTCGGTCAAGGCCTCGAGATCTTCAACAATCCGCTCGCGAATATTAGGGCGCTGTACTTTTACAACAACGGCTCGGCCGTCACGCATGTGCGCACGGTGCACCTGAGCAAGGGAAGCAGCCGCAAGAGGCTCAGGATCAAAGTCGGCAAACGCTTTTGAAATCCTGACACCGATCTCGCCGGCCACGATTTGATCAACTTCCTCATACGAGAATGGCTCGATCTGATCCTGCAAACGGGAAAGCGCTTCAAGATATGGGGCGGGCAATAAATCGGCACGCGTAGAGAGTAGCTGACCCAGTTTTATGAAAGTAGGACCGAGCTTTTCGAGGTCGGCAGCTAATTCTTCTGCCTCCGGCCGTGTCTTAGCGAGCGCGGCCTCGTCGAGCTCAAGACTATCTTCCAGGCCAGCCTGCTTGACCAGATCCGAGCGCCCGTATTTCACGAGCAACATAGCGACGTCTTTGTATCGTTTCAGGCGTTCTGGTTTTAGCGAGACCATTGATTGAGTTCCTTTGTTTGCCGTTTATCGACTTGATTGTACTAGAAACCTGCCCTCTCCGGCTCTAGTGTTTACGGGCGCAAATTTTCGCTTGCCGAGAGATTGGGAGAAAACGGGGTGAACTATTGGGGCTTATCAGGCGTGCAATTGTTTGGCACAAAGACGCTAAGTAAGAATCGATTTATTTGGCAGATACCTTAGGCGTTGCGGTTGAAGAGCGGGCGAGTCCCCGATCAATTGCCGCTCGCAACGCTTCACCACTCAATTCCCTCAGAGTAATTCCGTTGACGAATATGGTAGGGGTACTTTCGACGCCATACATCTGACCGTCATCGATATCATGCTTCACTTCAGCAGCGAACCTCCCGCTATCGAGCGCGGCGTCAAAGCGCGCGCGATCCAAACCAAGCTCACTGGCATATTTTTTTAGTGAGGGAACGTCAAGGGCGTTTTGTCGTTTAAAAAGCAAAGCCACGTATTCAAAAAACTTTCCCTGAGCATTAGCTGCGTTCGCCGCCTCAGCCGCTTTTCGGGCATTGGGGTGCTGCTGGAGCGGAAAGTCGCGCACCACTAATCTCACTCTGTTGCCATACGATTTCAGGATCTCCTCGATCACTGGCTGCATTGCTGCGCAGGCAGGACATTGAAAATCCGTAAACTCGACAATTGTCACGGGAGCCGTCGCATCACCGCGGGCCGGGTCGTCATCCAGGCTTATCGACTGAAGGGGTGGTTCGGGTTCAGAAATTAGCATGCGGATATCAGCCCCTTTGCGCAATCTTTCTGACATAGCAGTTTCCAGCCGTTGACGCTCGCTCTCGAGCAAATACTGGGCAATTTGACTACGGACCGCGGCCAGCTCCCCCGTAAGCCGGGCTTTATTTGCCGCGTAGAATTTTGCGATTTCGTCCTCGGTGGGCTCGTGCATCTTCTCGCTTACTTCCTTCCGCACGATCTCCTCCGGCGCAACATTGCGACGATTTGCCTCTGCTATCAAAAGAAGATCATTAATTGTGAGATCGAGAGCGGGCCGCTCCATCAGATAGGTTTGGAGTCGCAGCTTGTAAACGACCGGCTTTAATCTTTCGTTTACTATGCCTGCGGTTAGCGGACGTCCAGCGACCGTAGCTACGACACTGGAAGGCGAAAGATTGGCAGTATCCTGGACGTTTATTATGACCGCGTTGGTGTTACGCAGCCGCTTGACGAATTCTTCTGATAACTTTGCTTCGCGCTCGCCACGAAGATAGGTCGCGACTTGCTCCCGCATTGCAACAGCATCAGTTTCTTCGATCTGATCACGATTGTTTTCGATGACTCTATTGACTTCACTGGCCGTTGGTTCGGTGACCTTTTTCGCAACTTCAATGTTGTATAACTGCTGTGGGGTTATTTTTCGCTTACTGGCTTCGCTCTCAAGCAATAAAGTGTTGATTTGTAATTCGAGAATCTGACTGCGGGCTGCAGCAATTCTCGCATCCAGGGCTTCCACTTGCTCTCGCACCTTTGGATCAATGTCGGCGGTGGTGACGTTTTGCCCGTTGACCGTACCTAAGAGAACCGGCACGGGTGCGGGTCCGCTAGCTAAGGCAGCCGCGGCCGGCTGAGCCGGCGTTTCAGCAGCACGCTTTGCTGCTACCGGCCGGCCGGCACGTTTCCTACGAGGACCCTGGGCAGCGGTCGCGCTCACGAGGTTGAGCAAGAGCAGAGCTATTAATAGAGTCTTGAAAGTATTCATGAATCGTATAGGTTGGCCTGGTGGAGACTGCTGATATTTGAAGTTACACTTAGAGCACAAACACGACAACGACGTTGCCCTCAAGTGTGCTGCAGGTAGAAGAGATAACTGGCAGATAGTGGCTGTAGGCGGAGCCGTTTAGTGACCACGCAT
>JALYTI010000349.1 GCA_030854375.1 Acidobacteriota bacterium
CTTTGAAGACCCCTCGCCCGTCTACTGAGCCGATGGCAGCCTCGAGCCAAAAGGCCTCCACCGGTAGGGTCGATCAGTAGTCATGTCGCGTACCTGTCTGAGCAAGTTACTCTCCTCCAGTTCAATCTCTACATACCTTAGTCAACGTCGCTGCGGCTCCCTTCTCCTGCTCGCGGCTTTTTTTCTGCTGTGCGTGCCGGCGCCGGCTTACAGCCAAACAAAACGCGTAGTTACAGTCCAATTTGATGGCTTGCCGTTCGACGTTGTCGATCGCTTCGTGCGTGAGCGCGATCCGCGCACAGGCAAGAGTCAGCTGCCATGGATCGATTATATTTTTTATCAACGCGGGACGCGGCTGGCGAACTTTTATGTTCGGGGCATGAGCTTGTCCGCCCCGTCCTGGTCCCTCATAGATACCGGGCAACACCTCCAGATCAAGGGCAATGTGGAATTTGATAGGTACACGCTACAGACTTACGACTACTTGAATTTCGTTCCCTTCTACGTCAACGCCACCGCAGGAAAACGCATAGACATGCAGGGCATCGAAGTGTTGGATTCCATCGGAATTCCGGTTCTGGCGGACGCTTACGCTCATAATGAACGCCACGCAACATTCTCGCTCTTCCAGCGCAGTCCCAGGTATGTGACTTTTCAAATGGCGCTGATGAATAAGTTCAAGAAAAACCCCAGGGATCTATTTGACGAGTGGACCACGGGATTTGAAATCATGAACGCCGTTCCCGAGCAGTTAGTGCGTGAGGTAGTAGAAGGTATCAATGATCCACGCCTTCGTTATCTCGAGCTTGTGTTGACGACGTTTGATCATGCCGCCCATCACAACAATGATCGCCAATCTCACCTTTTGGCCTTGAAGGAGGTTGACTCGATATTAGGAGAGATATGGACCGCAATTCAAAAAAGTCCTCTCGCTCCTGAGACGACCTTGATCGTTGTGTCCGATCACGGAATAAACTCCGACGAACGCGTCTACAGCCAGGGCTACAATCTTGTAAAGCTGCTCGGCAGTTCTGCCGGCGGCGGTCATCACGTCATCACGAAGCGCCGCTTGCTCACCGATTATGCTCTCAAGGGCATAAACCCGTTTGTTAACGTGATCACTACCAAGTCGCGCGACTCTTATTATCTGAAGGGCCAGAGCGTTGATTACCCGACCGCACTGCTTGATTTTGACGGAAATGAAAGAGCGTCGCTTCATTTGAGGGACTCCACTCTTAATCTTCTTCAGATTATCTTGGAACAACTTCAGCGTCCTGAGCTTTCCAGCGCCTTGCGCACTGCTCTAACAAATGAGTTTTTCAAAGCGGTCGACGGACGACGGTTGGAATGGCAAAGAAATCTCGATCAAGTTAATGAAGAAATGGGTGCGCTCCATCGTGGCATCGAGCAGCAACGGGAGCTCTGTGCGGCGCAACCCAAAAAGTTTACGAAGGAGGAATCATCGGCGGGACTCGACGATCAATCAAAGCGCGTTTGCGTTTGGCTCGATATATGGATGGGCCAGGAAACCAGTTATTCGGGATACGCGCGAACGCTCACCAATCTACTGGCTCTTCGAAAAGAAACCTTCAACGCTTTCAAACTTAGAATTGACGATGTGATCGGTAAGCAGGCCATGGGCGAACGCAATACCATCCATCAATTGCAGAACTACGTGGTGGGCATAGCACCGGACGGACTTCATCTGAATCCTGACGGCTCGCTCAACATGGATCGAAGCTTCATCCATCTCGATTATTTTTCCCTGTTAAAGAACCTTACCGTAAACAACAATGTTCAGGCGGGAGTCGACAATCATCCCGTCGATCTAATCGCCATTCGCGTACCATCCGAGTTAGTAACGCCTTTGATAAATGAGAATGGAATTGAGTCTGATGTCGTTTGGGTCTATGAGGGGCCTGATAGACAGGCCCTAATTCTCTCCCGCATAGACCAACATGGTGAGCTACATCTTCGTTACCTGCCCGTCAAGAATCTAACGCAGGACCAGAATGGTCGTTTACACTTTGAATCTATGCCGTGGCGCGCGGGACTCCCGCTCCAAATGCTGGAGGATGAACAACTCCGTGTGCCGGATCAAAGTCGCGAAATGTGGCTCAGCGAATGGCACACAGATCTGGAATGGCTTCGCGCGTTGCACAAGACGCGCTACTCAAATGGGCTGATCGGTCTACATGAAGAACTCGCCCGGCACCTTATGGGAAGGCTGTCGCTGGATGAGGCGGGAATCTCCGCCGATGAACGCCTGAGGCGCCGTCTGCTTCGGAGACAACGGCAAAATATCGAAGCAGATATGCTCGTCGTTGCAAGTGATCACTGGAATTTCGATGTGCGTGGCTTCAACCCCGGCGGCAATCACGGTTCCTTCCTCCGCATTTCCACCCACTCAACATTCATGTTGGCCGGTGGAGACCAGACAGGGATTCCGCGGGCCGCAATCGTCGAAGAGCCGTATGACAGCTTGAGCTTTGTTCCCACCGTGCTAGCGTTAACAGGCAATTTACGCGATGATAACTCTCCAAGTCCGGTTCTGTGGGATAAGGGTTTTCGGCACTTTCCCGGTCGTCCGGTAAGAGAAGTGCTCGGGAAACCTCAAAATAAGAAAATCGTGGTTACGGGAGCAACGGCATCTCCTTGACGACTTCTGAAAACGATCTGGTCGAAGGATGGCCAGAAGATATTAGCGAGTTAGACGAACTCGCCGAGCCGGGCGAGCCCGCCGCGACCGGTAACTCACGCCGCTCTTTTATCTGGATACAAGCGATCGCATTTCTCCTGGGACTCGGCCTCCTCGTTTATGTAATCAATCGCGTCGGCATTGAGCCCATCTTCGCTGCTCTCATACGCATCGGGTTCCTGGGTTTTTTCATTCTGCTTTTCATCAGCGGCTCGCGTCACGTTTTACGGACTATTGCTATGCGCGCCGCCGTTCCTGCCGAACATCGTCGCTTTAATTTCTTTCAGGCTTTTGCAGCGCGACTTGGTGGCGAAGCGATTAGCTTCCTGACCTTTACCGGGCCACTCCTCGGCGAGGCAACAAAGGTCGCTCTGCTGCGCCGGCGCGTTCCACTGACGTATGGTGTGCCTGCACTCGTCGTCGACAATCTTCTTTACAATCTTTCTGTCGTATTCTTTATTCTGAGTGGCGCGTGCGTGATGCTTTTTACGTACGAACTTCCTCCTCTCGTTCATTACTCATTGATCGGAATTGCCGCGGTTGCCTCGCTGGGTATCGCGGCCGCAGTGCTCGCCGCAAAACGTCGCATCATGCTTTTGACTTGGCTGATCGATCGGATGGCAAGCATCGGTCTAAGCCCTAAAGTTATCCTGAAGCGGCGCCACCACGTCTATCATATCGAGTCGAAGGTCTACGACTTCTACAAACATCATCCAGGCGTTTTCTTTGGCATGATCGCCTGCGACTTGCTCGCACACGTGTCGAGCGTAGCCGAAGTTTATGTAACCCTGTACATGCTCGGCTTTGCGTCGCAGGTCGCCCAGGCGTACATCATCGAATCGCTCACCAAAGTAATTAATTTCGTCTTTGCGTTTGTCCCCGGCACGATTGGCGTCTACGAAGGGGGTACTGAAGTCATACTCCGATCACTGGGATTCGCCGCAGCCACCGGCGTTACCCTCGCACTGGTCCGCAAGGCCGGAACAATTGTTTGGACATCTATCGGACTGTTGATCCTAACCTGGCGCACGCTG
>JALYTI010000350.1 GCA_030854375.1 Acidobacteriota bacterium
CAATCGATCGGCTTCTTCAAAAAACGCTTTCGGGTCGATAACCATACCGTTGCCCAGCACGCAGGTCTTACCGCGGTGCACAATTCCGGAAGGCAGCAGATGCAAGACGAACGATTCTTCTCCTACCTGCACAGAATGCCCGGCGTTGTGTCCGCCCTGGTAGCGAGCCACGATATCGAAGTGTTCGGCCAAAAGGTCAACAATCTTCCCTTTGCCTTCATCACCCCACTGCGCGCCTATGACGACGATTATTTTTGACATGGAAAAGAATGGTCTTTGGTCTTGGGTTTTTGGTCTTTGATTTTTCCTTTACGCAGGCTTACTGCGAGCGGCAGCGACCGGTCTAAGATTCAACACCGGAAAAGCAACAAAATCAGAACCGCGAGCGGTAGCGACCGGCCTAAGACTCAACTACTGCGATAACTACGCTACTCCTTTCGATCTGGGCTTAGCGTTCGAGCGCCTTCGCCGTTCGATCTTGATATCGAATGTTGAGCGCTCGGGCCGGTCGCTACCGCTCGCGGTTCTGATTAACTCCCGAAGCGGGTGCGAGTAATGGGCAGCTCGCAGATGCTTCTGAGTTGCTTAGCGGCCCCCGCTCCAAAACTCAAAGTCCAATTGCATCAGCAAAGACCAAAGACCCAAGACCCAAGACCGTTTTTCAATTGAACACAGAACGAGCGCGGACTACTGGTGAAGTAAAATCCGCGCCCTCGCATTTCGACGGAAATTACACTATGGCTGCGCCGGCAATGTGTTTGTCAATCATTCGCGAGATTGCTTCTTTGGAAGTTGCGCCCACAACACGCTCTTCTTCCTTGCCGCCTTTGAAAAGAATCAGGGTGGGAATTCCCTTGATACCGTAGCGCTGCGATATCGAAGGGTTGTCGTCAACATTCACCTTTACGACACGCGCATTCGCCGCATATTTTTCGGCGAGTGCATCGACGGTAGGCGCGAGCATTCGACACGGCGCACACCACACGGCCCAGAAGTCTACCAGCACCGGCCTGTCCGACTGCAACACATCCTTTTCAAAACTGCTGTCACTGACCTCGATTACATTTTCGCTCATTAGTTCTCCTTTGTTCGATATTAGTTTTGAAGCAGTAAACCATCAAGTCCATCAGTGCGACGGTGGTAGCCGAGTTATTTCCTGATAAAGGGCCATATATTTTTGAGCGGCGGCTTCCCATGAATTGTCCATGGACATACCGTTCAGTTGTATTTTCCGCCATAAGTCGGGCTTGCTATAAAAGTAAAGTGCTTCGCGTATTTTTTCAAGCAAGGCGCCCGCATTGTACTCGCGAAACTTAAACCCTGTCCCTTTGCCTCTCGACGGATCGAAATTTTCGATCGTGTCGTCCAATCCGCCCGTAGCGCGCACAATAGGCACTGTGCCATAGCGCATGCTGTACATCTGGTTGAGTCCGCACGGTTCGTAATACGACGGCATGAGGAACATGTCCGCTCCCGCCTCGATCTGATGAGCCAGTGGTTCACCGGCGTAACCCTTGTAGATGCCTACTCGTGTTCGCGCGCTATCGTGCCAGCGCTGGAGAAAGTCCTCATACTCTTTGGCGCCGGCTCCGAGGGCGATAAAAAAGGATCCTGTCTGGAGAATTGACGCAGCTACCTGGCGAATCAGGTCGTAGCCCTTTTGGGAAACTAATCTCGAGATGATGGCAATGATGGGACGATCCAGATCCTCGGGCAATCCAAATCTCCGCAGGAGATCGCGTTTGCACTCACGCTTGTCGTTTAAGTCTTTCGCTGAAAAGTTGGCCGCGATGTGCGGATCCGTTTCCGGATTCCAAAGCTCATAATCCACGCCATTAGTAATTCCCGCCAGCCTGTCGCGACGCGCGCGAAGTAACCAATCAAGGCCGGAACCGTGCTCAGGTGTCTGAATTTCCTGGGCATAACGGCGACTTACGGTGGAGAGGGCGTCGGCGGCGACGAGCCCAGCTTTCAATGCCGAGGCCGCACCTTTAAGCATGAAGTCGTCTTTGTCTGGAGGGTCACCGAATCCCAGCCACCACAAATCAACGGGGTCAAATGCACCCTGGTATGCAAGATTGTGAATCGAAAAAAGCGTCCTCGTGTTGCGAAAGAACTCCTCGTAGCGGCGGCGCGCGCGCAGCTCAATCATGGCGAAGCCGCACGGCCAATCGTTGCCATGAACAATGTCGGGACGCCAATCAAGGTGTTTGACCAGCGCCAGGGCAGCGCGCGAGAAAAAAGCAAAACGTTCGTGGTCGTTCACCTGCCCGTATATAGAAGGGTTTCCAAAATACTCCGGCGCATCGATCAAATAAGCCGGTGCTCCAGCCACATCGCTCTGATATACGCGTGTCGGTCTGATTTGGCCCCGCCACTGTACGGGAACATTTTCTATAGCTGAACCATTGATAAGCTTCCCATCGATTTGTTGGTAGAGCGGAAGAATCACACGGGCGTCGACATCTTGTTTGCGAAGCGCCTTGGGAAGGGCACCGGCAACGTCGGCAAGTCCACCCGTTTTGGCAAAAGGCACAACTTCAGACGAAAGAATGGCTACACGCATCAGGTAAGGGATGAATTATGAACGATGAAGGGGGAAAAGCAAGGATGAAGGATGAAGGATGAAGGATGAATTGAAAATCAGGTACTGTTCAGTTTGAGCATGCTTCACCCATCTTTCTTCAACTTTCATTCACACCGCGGCTTCAGCCCGGTGGACGGGGCTGCCCAAAACACCGGAACCGTTTTAACGGTTTTCCGCTTTTCGGAACTGTAGCTGAAGAGCAAATTCTTAAAAGGGTTCGAGATGTAAAGAACTACCGTAGTCACCGGGCTGAAGCCGCGGTGTGAATGAAAGTTCAGAAACGGAAACAGAACTAATACAGGAAATCATATATCGCAGATGGTTTGCGAATAAAAAGCGGAAAGGATGAAAGATTATTCATCCTTCATCCTTCCGCCTTCATCCTTACTTTCTATCCTTGCCTCTAGCTTTGCATGGAAGCGAGGAACTCTGCGTTAGACTTAGCTTTCTCCAGCCGCTCAAGTACAACTTCCATCTGTTCGACAGGAGACAGCGGATTCAACACACGACGCATAACCCAGATGCGGTTCAAGTCTTCCTTGCTCAACAGCAGCTCTTCCTTGCGTGTGCCTGATCGCTGCAAATCAATGGCCGGGAATAGCCGTTTGTCGCTGAGCCGGCGATCGAGATGGATTTCCGAATTGCCGGTGCCTTTGAACTCTTCAAAAATAACATCGTCCATTCGCGAGCCGGTATCAATGAGCGCGGTGGCGATAATAGTCAGGGATCCGCCCTCTTCAATGTTGCGAGCAGCTCCAAAGAATCGTTTGGGACGTTGCAGGGCGTTTGAATCAATACCGCCGGAAAGTATTTTGCCGCTGGGCGGAACGACCGCGTTGTGAGCGCGCGCCAAACGTGTGATGGAGTCGAGCAAAATAACAACGTCGCGTTTGTGCTCTACCAATCGCTTGGCCTTCTCAATGACCATGTCTGCAACCTGGACGTGCCTGGTTGGCGGTTCGTCAAATGTTGACGAAATCACTTCACCGTTCACCGACCGCTGCATGTCGGTGACTTCTTCAGGTCGCTCATCGATCAGCAGGACGATGAGTGTAACTTCGGGATGATTCTGAGTAACAGAATTCGCGATCGTCTGCAGCAGCATCGTTTTGCCGGTGCGCGGAGGGGCAACAATTAAGC
>JALYTI010000034.1 GCA_030854375.1 Acidobacteriota bacterium
GCCTTGTAGTCCAATATATTGCAGCGGTTGCGGGCGACCAACCGCTTGTGCGATGCGGGCATCGAACGAATGCCTATTCGATACGGCCATATTATTTATGAGAACTACTCTTACTTTTATTCGCGTGCGCAACGGTTTAATTCTGGCACTATTCGTTATCCTCTGCTCGACGGGTTCCCTCGCGCAAAGTTCGCCCGGCAGCGACGTTGTGATGGTCCTGCCCTTCGAGAATACGTCGAACCGTCCTGAATACAACTGGGTGGGAGAAAGCTTCGCTGACTCACTTGCAGAACTGCTCAATAAGCCGGGATTGCTTGTGGTGTCGAGCGACGAACGTGAGCTAGCTTATCAACGTCTTCGCCTTCCGGAAACCGTTATCCCTTCCCGGGCGACTGCAATTAAGCTGGCGCGTGAAGCGAGAGCTTCAATTATCGTGATTGGCACCTACTCAGTCGTTTCGGCCGAAGGCGGTGACAAGCCGGGACCCGCAAAACCTGAGAAGGATAAGTCGTCGGTTGAGGCCTACGTGCAGTTGACAGCCCGTGTAATCAAAGTAAACGAAGGACGCACACTGGGAGAGATGTTCGATGGCAGTTGGGCCACAAGGCAATTCGATTTCGGCGGTCCGCTTACAACTCTTCAGAACATTCAGGGTCGGCTTGCTTACCAGGTTCTTTATCAGCGGGATAAGGCGTTACCCTTCTCGCAAAATCAGCTGGTCCAGGAGGCTACAAAAGTACCGCAGCGGGCTTTTGAGGCTTATGTTAAAAGTGTGCAGTTGAACGAGCACGACTCCAAGCGCGCTAACTACCTCAAGAATGCATTGCATTTTTACGCGGATGCGAATGGTGGGGCCATTTATCCTCAAGCAGCCTTTGAGTTGGGACGTTTTTACATGCTTGAGGGCAAGTGGAAAGACGCGACGGAGTATTTCACCAAGCTGCAGAAAAAAGATCCCCACTACGCTGAGTCCGCGTTCTACGCGGGACTTGGATTCGCGAAGATGGGCGAACTTGGACATGCGCTTGCTGCGCTCGTTCCGCTTTCGTCTGATGTACCATTGATTGGAATCTACAACAACGCCGGAGCGGTCGCGGTCCAAGCCTCGCGCGAAGAAAAGAAAGAGGATGAGCGAGCCAGGCTTTTGGCCCAGGGCACTTCTTTCCTGGCTCGCGCCGCGGAGTCGTCTCCCGAAGACCCGATGGTTCGTTTCAACTACGCTCTTGCGTTGTTCTTGGCGGCCAAATATTCCGAGGCAGCTGATCAACTTAAACCGGTGATCACTGCCGATCCAAGAGACGGTCATGCATATTTTCTTTACGCCAAATCCCTTGAGAAGATCGGCAAGACTGAAACTGCCAACGCGGCTGACGACCAGGCGCGCCGCTATTTGCAAACCTATGCAAAATGGCAGACGGAATGGCAAAAGTCTCAGACCGTTAGCGGCATCTCGCTGCGCATGCGCGACGTGTTGAATCGCGATGATGTGTCTGACTTAATGCGAAAAAACGCGATTGCGGCTACGGCGCCAGGTTCTGGTACGGAGGATTTGCTTGCGAAAGCGCGAGATCTTTATCAGGCGGGACGCGACGATGAGGCCTTACCCGAGTTGCACCGCGTCGTGATGATCGAACCCACAAACGCAGAGGCTTATCTGCTCAGCGGACGTATTAATCAACGTCGCGGCGATCAGGAGGCAGCAATAGCAGCCCTTAAGACGGCAATCTTCTGGGATCCCAAATTGATAGATGCTCATATCCTTCTTGGCAGGATTTTTCTTGAGCGAGGTGATCGCGGCGAGGCAACGAAGTATGCCGCAAGCGCAATGACTATAGATTCGAATAATCAGGAAGCTATCGCTCTGCAACGGCAAGTGACAATGGGCAAGAACTAAGAAAGCACTCAGCGGAATTCACCTGAGGCAACTCTCGACTGAGGATTGCCTCATTTTCGTTTCATAGACACGGGTAAATTTTGTGAGACTCGTTTCCGTCATTTCAATTGGCGCTGTCCTGATGACGGTAGTCGCATTACTAATTGCCGCTTTGTGGCGCCATAAGAAAGCGATTTCAAAAGATGTGACGGTGCTTGGCGAGATCGCCCAGGTCGATACCACACTTGATCCGGAAGGAACAGTGCTTCTGTCGGGTGAGTTGTGGCGAGCAAAATCCAGCAGTGGCGCCACCATCTCATCGCGCGCTCGCGTCCGCGTTATCGGATTTCAGGATCATTTCTTGCTGGTAAAAGTTTGCGATTAGATTTTTCAAAATCCTCCTCATGATTTTTGGGCGCCTCGACAAGTGGCCCCAATACTCAATCATCCCGAAATTCCAAAAAATGTTTTCTTTGGCACACGAGGTGCTCTAGGAATCACCCGGCATGCACGGGAGACCAAAGTAAAGTCGCAACGTGCCCCCGCCGCCAACTTCCCTCTGAGCGCCGCCTGCCGCTGCGCCAGCCACCCCGCCGAGCTACCCTTCAGTGCTCCCCCCGAAATATGGAACCCAGTCAGCAATGGCTGGGTTCTCCCGCATTTAGGGACTCAATATTTCGAAATTGCATAATCGGTCCCGTTCGTTTTGAGCTGCTTAGGCTCGCGTTATAGGTCAAACACAATCGTGAGGCTTCGGTCATCTTGCGACGGATTTTGTCACTCTGACAGTGACGATTTCTGTCTTTTTGAATCCTTGACGCTCGCTTTTTAGGTACCCGCGCGACGTAACTTACAGTAAAAAGTTTTCTGCGCAGTTTATTCTTTAGCGAACTGCTGGGTTCATGCGGGATAGTCCAAGCTTTAGCTTACCAATTGGGCTTTTGGTAAACTCGTCATAATGCAGGACGTAGTTTCTACACCGTCCCGGATCGGCAGGGGACGGCTTTCAGTCTTTGGATTGCGGCTTCGTTCTGAAGCGCCCTCACTGACCGACTGTGGCTTAGCCGTAACGTCCGCGGTCCTTCTTATTCTCTCATTTCCGGATTTCAATCTTTGGCCCCTCGCCTGGTTGGGCCTGGTTCCATTGTTAGTAGTTGTAGCCCGCAGCCCGCAGCCTTGGCAGACGTTTCTTTTAGGCTGGCTGTTCGGCTCAATTTTCTTCTACGGCTCGTGTTACTGGCTCACGTATTCAATGATTCACTTTGGTGGAATACCACTATTGCTCGCCTATGTTCTGCTGGCGCCCGGAGCTGTTTTGCTCGGCATCTTTCCGGGATTTTTCACGATATTACTTTCACGGTCCATTAGAAGATGGGGGCCGACCGCGTTGTTCGTCGCTCCCATCTTTTGGTGCGCTTTGGAGTGGGGCCGATTGCAGATTACCGGCCAGCTTTGGAATGCTGTCGGCTATTCGCAGGCATATCATCCGCTGCTAATTCAAGCTGCACGATGGGGCGGTGTCTACGCGGTAGGGTTTTGGATCGTTTTAGTCAATTCGACGCTTGCTTATCTTTTCGTCCGAAGGCAGAAACGAGTGTGGGTGACTTCGGCAATTATCCTGCTGGCAATCGGCGGGATTCTGCTTTTTCCGGCGACACTGTCCAAACACGATTCGACATCGGTTGTCGTGTCAAAGCCCGATGTGGTTGTCGTCGCAGTTCAACCCAATGTTCCTATGGAACCTGTTAGCGACCCAACAATGACGGAAGCCCTTATCACACGGCACACGTCGTTGAGTTTGTCTGCGCTGCAAGACTGGGAACGCAACGGTAGAATGGATGAGGCTCCTGCGGGTTCGGTCGATGGCGACTGGCCCAAAGATGAGATCAGCCGTCGCGCAATTCCCCGTTTGGTCATCTGGCCTGAGTCGCCAATGAACTTCGCGTATGGAGGTGATAACCATCTTCGCGAAAGGCTGGCAAGTTTTGCTAAGACTAACAACACGTCAATCCTTCTTAATTCTCAGGAGCTGGCGCCGAACGATGGAATTTACAACTCGGCGCTACTCATAAATCAAGACGGTAGCCTCGTCGCTCAATATGATAAGATTCGCCTACTGCCGTTTGGCGAGTATGTTCCGCTGCCGCAATGGTTACCGGGAGCGAGCTTGATAAGCGCGATAGTCGGGGATTTTACTCCCGGGACCAACTATCAACTTATGCCTGTGGGAAGAATACGGGCAGGCGTTTTCATTTGTATTGAGTCAGCATATCCAGCGGTCGCACGACGATTCACAAGAGAAGGAGCTGACGTGCTGATCAATATTTCAAACGATGGATATCTCGGACCCACTGCGGTGATGCGGCAACACCTGGCAAATGCGATTTTTCGTGCTGTGGAAAACGATCGTCCTTTGTTGAGTGTTACAAACACGGGCATCACATCTTTTATTACGCCACGTGGCGAGGCCAAGGACCTAACGGATGGATTTAAGGCGGACGTTAGAACGTGGAATATCGCTCGCACTCAGAGGGCGCAAACCTTCTATACGGTCCACGGCGACCTCTTTGCCGGCGGATGCGCTATTCTGAGCCTGCTGATCTTTATGCTTTCGTTTAAGGTGCAGCGAAAGCCCTGGTTACCGCTGCTGTCGGTGATTACGGAGTAGTTCCCTGTCGGAGGATCAATGATCGAGACGTTATCAATCCAGGAATTAAAAACATCTTACGAAGAGTTACGGACGCGCGTCGAACAACTCGGGAGGTTTCTTTGATGTTGCCTCAGGCCGAGAAGACTTAAAGCGGATCGAAAATCAAGCTTCGTCCCCGGACTTTTGGAATGATCAGGAGGCGGCTCAGAAACTCTTGCAAAAGCGCACTGCCCTGGAGAAGAAGATCCAACGCCAGGAGCACTTCGAATCTCAAATTTCAGACGCTGTAGTGCTTTTTGAATTTGCTGAGGAAGATGAGGACTCCTTGAAGGAACTTCGGTCGCTTGTCGAGCGTCTCGACCATGAAATCAGCACAGCCGAAACGGAAATGCTCCTCGCAGGCGACAACGATCAACTAAATGCGATTTGTACTATTCATCCGGGCGCGGGCGGCACCGAATCCCAGGATTGGGCGGAGATGCTCCTGCGCATGTATCTGAAATGGGCCGAGCAACGCGAATTCAAAACCGAGATTATTGATTATCAGCCTGGCGAAGAGGCCGGACTTAAAGGAGTGACCTTCAGAGTTGAAGGAGAATATGCCTACGGTTTGTTAGCGGCCGAAGCGGGCGTGCACCGGCTGGTTCGTATTTCTCCTTTTGATCAGGCAGCACGACGTCACACTTCATTTGCCTCGCTATTTGTTTATCCGGAAGTAGACGAAAACATAGAGGTGGAGATAAATGAAAAGGATCTGCGCGTAGACACTTATCGAGCAACGGGTGCCGGCGGACAACACATTAATACGACAGACTCCGCTGTCCGCATAACCCATATCCCTACCGGAATCGTGGTGCAGTGCCAGAATCAACGCTCGCAACATCAGAACCGCGCGGTGGCAATGCAAGTTCTGCGCTCGCGTCTCTACGAACTCGAACTGGAGAGGCGAAAAGCCGAGACTGCCGAGTTGGAAGCTAACAAAGCTGACATCTCATTTGGATCTCAGATCAGGAGTTACGTGCTTGCGCCGTATCAGTTGGTTAAAGATACGCGCACAAAACTCGAGCGAGGCAATGTCGATGCGGTCCTCGCCGGCGATATAGATGATTTCATCAAGGCTTATCTGTTGTTGAAGAAAGCGGCGTAGTCAGAATAAACAGCTCAAGCTTGGCGGTTTGATCCAACTGCCACCTAAGCTGAACTCTAAAACATTGGTCTTGTCTTACGGTTGAGATGGCAACTACTGGGTTTCAGGAGAAGGCGAGAATAATCACTCCGGGAAACACTCGCCGGAATGAGATTGTCGCGATTTTGCTTCTCGCGGTGGGCTTGTTGCTCACGCTGTGTCTTGTGTCCGCGGCTTTTTATCCAAGCGATCCTTCCTGGAATTCGGCTGGCGAAGCTCAAACACGCAACTGGGCCGGCGCCATTGGCGCAAACGTGGCGGCTCTACTGTTTCAATCAATTGGGCTGGCTGCTTACTTGCTGCCGTGTCTGTTGTTTGCGGCATCATGGCGACGGTTCAAAACGCGTAGCTTTCGCGCACCCTTTTATCGCTTGCTGGGCCTTGTCCTCCTGACTTTAGCCGCGTCAGCGCTGCTCTCAATTTCCAACATCCATCCAATCTTTGACTCCAGCGTTCAGCCCGGTGGAGCGGTGGGCACGCTCATCTCGCGAGGTCTCGCCAGCGGACTGAATACGGTGGGTGCTACAGTGCTTTTGATCGCCATCTCAGCCACAGGCCTGCTCCTGGCGACAAACTTCTCGTTCATCGATTTTTTCAACATGATCGTCAGCTTGATTGCGGACAGATTTACGTTCGTCCGCACGCTGCCTGATAAATTTAAAGTTTGGCGCGAAGCCCGCCGTGACCGGTCGCGGTTGCGAAAGGAAAAGCGGGAGGTTCTGAAAGGCGAGCATCTGGCAGCGCTCAACGCCTTAAAAGGTTCCTCAGATTTAAGCCCCGAGCAACGCATTGCGCAGTTTATGAAGGAGGGCTCAAACCCCCTGCATGCAGAAACCATCAGCCGTGGGGAACCCCGCTCGCAAGAATCTACGGCGATCGAAGCTACCACCGCACCAGCACGCGCTGCCGCCGCCGGAGCGGGAATCCCGGGTGCGACTGTTGTAGAAAGTAGATCCGGCCGCCGCTCGATTTTTCCTGGTGCTCGCGGAGGAACCGCCGTCGCCGATGAAGAGCCAGAAGTTGAGGAGATGGTTAAGGGAGCTTCGGTGTTGCGCACCAAAGGAGAGGCACCCACAACCGAAAAACTTCCCTTTGACGCCGACCGGGCGCGTCGCGTGTCTTATACAGATTACACAATGCCGCCGCTTGAGTTTTTGAATGAAGCGCCTCCCCATAGCGAACAGGCAGATACTGAACTACTCAGCCTGGCGACACGATTAGCCGAAAAGTGCAAAGAGTTTAACGTTACCGGACAGATCAAACACATCTGTCCCGGACCCGTGGTAACTACGTACGAGTTCAAACCCGACCCGGGCGTGAAATACTCGCGCGTTGTTTCATTGGTTGACGATCTGTGCCTGGCACTGAAAGCCGAGTCTATTCGCATTGATCGCATGCCGGGCAAGCCGCATGTGGGCATCGAGGTGCCGAATCCTCGCCGCGAAACAATTTTTCTGCGCGAAGTAATTGAGTCGCGCGCCTATCGGGAGTCGTCTTCCAAACTCACGATTGCGCTGGGGAAAACTATAGACGGACTCAACTACATCGCTGATCTTGCAAAGATGCCGCACCTTCTGATAGCTGGAACTACAGGGTCGGGTAAATCCGTAGGCGTGAACGCTCTCATTGTCTCAATTCTCTATCGCGCGCGACCTGACGAGGTTAAGTTTATTCTGATCGACCCCAAACGGCTGGAGCTGGGGCTTTATGCGGATATTCCACATCTCGCAGCACCCATCATCACCGATCCCAAACTCGCCTCTCGCTCATTAAAGTGGGCCGTATCCGAGATGGAACGTCGCTACCGCGATCTCGCCGGCTGGGGGGTCCGCAACATCGACGGTTATAACACCGAGATCATGCGTCGCAACCTCATCAAGGATTACGACGAGAAAGGCGAGCCGCATAAACCGCTTCCATACATCGTGATTATCATTGACGAGTTGGCGGATCTTATGATGACCTCCGGCCGGGAGGTTGAGGAATCGATAACGAGGCTCGCACAGATGGCTCGTGCAGTTGGCATTCACCTGGTGCTGGCAACCCAGCGTCCTTCCGTAGACGTGATTACCGGCTTGATTAAGGCAAACTTCCCCTCGCGGATCTCGTTCCGTGTATCTTCCAAAGTTGATTCGCGAACCATCATCGATACCAACGGTGCCGAACATCTGCTCGGGCGGGGCGATATGCTGTTTCTTCCTCCGGGGACTTCACGGCTCATCCGTGTTCATGGCGCGTACATCGACGAGTCTGAGATAAACCGGATCGTCAACCATTCCAAAGCTCAGGGTAAGCCGGAATATAACGAAACCATTACTCAGTCCGAAGAAGAAGCGTTGGGAATAGAAACAAGCGACGGCGAGCACGACGAGCTTTTCGAAGAAGCGCTTCGAATATGCGTAGAGATGAAGCGGGCTTCCACGTCGGTGCTCCAACGCCGATTGCGTATTGGTTATGGACGCGCCGCGGCAATTCTCGACATCATGGAACGCGAAGGACTGATCGGCCAGGCTGACGGCTCGCGACCTCGGCCCGTTCTTGGTCGCGCTTACGAAATGATAGCGCAATGGGATGAACCGGACGCTGAAGAATAGATCCTCCACCACCTGTCCGGCTGTGAACCTCGCCCGCACCCGCTCCTGAAGTTCACGCACTCGCTAGCAAGTGTTTCGAAACATTTCCACCTCAGCTGTGGAAAAATCTGTGGAGAATGCTCCATAAAACATACGAAGTTTTTGAGGCTGTTGGACTTTCAGCGAAGTGCACACGTCAGCGGCAGCCTTGTAAACCTTTTACGACTGCTCACTTGCATACGTGAAACAGAATCCCCACGCAGCAAACCCTGCAATGCAGCTCGCTTGCCTCATCGCGACGCTTGTTCTCTTTGGTTCAGCTTGTGCCAAGCTTCCGCGACGTACAGTCTCTGAACCGCAAGCGAGTCTCGATGTAACAAATACCGAAAGAGATTTACGCATAAACATCAATACAGCGTCGGCGCAGGACTTGGAAAAGCTTCCCGGAATAGGTGACGCGATTGCCGAGCGAATTCTCGCGCATCGCGCGCAATATGGGCGGTTTCGCCGCCCAGAGCATCTGATGATGGTTCGCGGTATTAGCGACGGGAAATTTCGAAAAATTCGAAAGATGATCGTTGTGGAATGACTCGTCGATCTCGGCCTACTCACGTGCTCGGCGGCCCGCCGTGTTACAATTAAGTCTTAATTTTGAACTAGACTATCTAAGGAGCAACACGATGCCTTATTCAGAACTGATGATTCGCCCAATGCGCGAAGAATTAACTCGTATAGGTTTCCAGGAGTTGAGGACGCCTGCCGACGTAGATGAGACTTTAAACAATACTAAGGGAACGGTTATGGTGGTGGTAAATTCGATTTGCGGCTGCGCGGCAGGAAAAGCCCGGCCGGGAATTGCTCGAGCACTTCAACACAGCGTGCGGCCGGATAAAGTCGCGACCGTGTTTGCCGGAGCCGATATTGAAGCGACCGAGAAAGCCCGAAGTTATTTCACTGGTTATGAGCCGTCCTCGCCTTCGATCGCGCTGCTTAAGGATGGCAAACTTGTCTATATGTTGGAGCGCCGTCAGATTGAAGGCAAAGATGCGTCTCAAGTTGCCAATGAGCTCACGCAGGCTTTCGACCAGTATTGCGTCAAAGCTGAAGTAACTTCCAATTAGCCCAACGCTACCTCTTACCGATCTTCTCCGCGCCGTAGACCACTCCCTGGCTTGCGGGGGGGCACGACCACCGCAGCGCGGCTGCCGCGCGGGGGACCCCGGCTTGGCGCCGCTTTTGGTTGAGGGCCATTCAACGTTGAAAAGCTGCGACAGGTCGCAGCACTCCAAGGAGTGGCCTCTTTGCTAAATTGACCATAGATCTGGGATCCGTTTCTACCTGTGGCTTAGTGAACTTCTTTTGACAACCTGGCAGGGCCGAGCAGTCTGGCAAACTCTGAGTGGGCCAATACCACTTCCGGCGATTGCTGAACCGACGCAAAATATTTTCGCTGAAATTCATTCCCTGATTCCGTTGGAGTTAACAATATTCTCGACTGCTCAATCAAAGCGATTGCCGTGCTTTCGCTGCCTGGCTCGCGCGCATCCAAAAATTCATCCATCTCAACAATCAGTTCAGAGAGATGCCGGAGCCACGCAAACCAGGGATTCTGCATTGCGAGGTTTAGGAATTCATAGCTATTGCCGATCTTGCCGTGCTTGCGCTCGTAAGCCTCGCGCTCGAAATCAAGAAGTGTCTTGTGTAAGCGAAGCAAAACGGTTCGCACGTTTCGCAGTTGTTCGCGTGTCTTTTCCGATACCGGATTTTCAGACGTCACTGTTTCTATCCTCGCGTATTCGGCGCGTCGATCTGCCTGTCTGCGCCTGGTGATTAGAAAGTTAATGCATAATTGTTGTTCCGCTCAAGCCTTCAGGACTGCTCCACGCATCACGGATTTCGCTATGCTATGATCCTGAGCAATGCCGGCCTCTTTCAGCCTCAAAACGCCAATCGACGAGTTATACGT
>JALYTI010000351.1 GCA_030854375.1 Acidobacteriota bacterium
ACATGAGCTGCTCGGCTTAGGTTCGCCACCTCTCGTTGCTATTAACAGCTCTTATTCCAACAATAAGAATCTTTAGGTTTTCTTATTTGGGGAACTACGTATAATTGCGGCGATCAACCAACTGCATGGCGTTCGGTTTCCTGCGACGCCAATAAAGAACAATCTCAGGATGCGAAGACCAGGTCTTCAATCCAGCCATTGAACTTTCCTATGGTGAATAAAAGGGTGCGGCCTTGTATGCATCAAGGTTCCGCACCGCATCTTAATAAGGAGCCTATGATGAACAAGCTTAACCTCAGACGAGCCTTGGTGCTGTTCGCATCGCTACTGGCTTTCACTTCGACGGCTTTTGCTCAGGGCAGCGCGTCCCGCGTAACTGGCACAGTGTCAGATCAAAAAGGAGCGGCCTTACCCGGCGCCGCCTTGACATTAACAAACGAGGCTACCCAGCTTTCCTTTACTACTGAGACATCGGATTCTGGAAGCTACGTTTTCGATTCGGTGCAGGTTGCGGTTTATACGATCTCTGTCGAGAAGCAAGGTTTCAAGAAATTCGTTTCGACCGGAAATAAGGTCGACATTAATCAGCCGGCAACTGTCAATGTCACTCTTGAGGTTGGCACGGTCTCGGAAGTTGTGCAGGTTGAAGGCAGCGCAGAGATTGTACAGACAAGCAGTTCGGGCAACTTCGGCAACTCCGTGGAGCAACGGACCCTGGAAACGCTTCCCATTGTGGGAACGCGCGGTCGCAATCCGCTAAACTTCATCAACTTTCAACCAGGTGTTGCTGCCAACGCGAACACGGGGGGCGGAATTCATGTTCACGGCGCCAGGGATCGCGCGTTCAACTTCACGCTCGACGGTATAGATATCAATGAAACGAGTGCTGGTGGATCTAATTTCACGCCCTTAAGAACTAACCCTGATTCCTTGACTGAGTTCCAGGTCGTTACCAGCAACTTCACGGCGGAGCTCGGGCGCAGCAGCGGCGCGCAGGTGACACTGGTTACCCGCTCTGGAACTAATGATTTTCACGGGACCTTGTTTGAGTTTTACCAGACCCCTCGTTTTCAAGCGAACGCATTTATCAACAATCTTCAGGGTCAGGGAAAGCCACAGTTTGTTCAGCACATTTATGGCGGCAGCATAGGCGGCCCGGTTTTTCTACCCCGCTTTGGCGAAGGAGGTAAGGCCTATTACAACGGTCGCAATCGAACATTCTTCTTTGCTAACCTTCAGCGATTGCGTGCCACCGAGACGCGCAGCGTAACCAGAACGGTCTACACCGCCTCTGCTCGACAGGGTATCTGGCGTTACGTTCAGGGTCGTCAAAACATCCCCGCTGGCGCGGCAAACGCAGTCGTCGATGCAGCGGGCAACGTTCTACCGGGTCTGACTGTAACCAGCTACAGCGTGCCGGGTAATGATCCTCTGGGCTTCGGTCTTGACCCGACCATACTGGCCATCATCAACCGGACGCCACTACCCAACAACTTCAGCTTCAACCTCGGCGACGGTCTCAACACAGCCGGCTTTACAACCACGGTTCCGGCCAACCAGGAGAAGCAGTACGACTTCGTCACCAAGATTGATCACACCTTCAACGAAAGAAATTCGATCTATGTGCGCTACGCGCAAGGAGCGCAAAACACCCTCTCTGACACTGCGAACGACGGCACGCCGAGGTTCCCGGGGTTTCCGAACTGGGTTGATACGTTCCGCTCGCCGAAGAATCTGGCAGTCAATTACCGTTGGTCGCCGACGCCCACGGTCACCAATGAGTTAGTGGCGGGACTGAACCGGTTTGCTTTCTCGTTTAATAATCCGGATCCAAATGCAAACACTAATCCGCCTTTCACCTTCACCAACATAACTGACTCAATCAACTTCACGCCTCCCATCAACAATCGGCGCCAGCTGACAACTTATCAACTGGCGGACAACCTGAGCCTAATTCGCGGCTCGCATACTTTCAAAGGTGGCATCAATTTCAGATATCAAAAGCATGATGACATTCGTAGCTCAGTGGCAGCGTTGAATACGAATCGTGCGGTGGATTTCAGCAGGACTGCGAACCCGCCAGACGCAACGGCCCACAGAATCACGTCCGCGCAACTGCCTGGCCTTAACGCAACCGACCGCAATCGATTGTTAAGCATGATAAATGAGTTGCTGGGACGCGTGGGCAACATGAGTCAGGCATTTGTCGCTGCTGGTGACAGCACCTTTGCACCCCCGGGCACCCTATTCCTTTATGATGCTCGTTATCCCGAATATGACTTCTACTTTCAGGACACCTGGAAGTTTCGTCCAAATCTCACCTTCGACATGGGTCTCCGTTGGGAGGTTAAGATCTCGCCCAAAGGTGGTGGAGGTAACATTATCCTGCGTCCTGACCGTCCCATCAGGTTGGGGGAGGCACCGAGCGATTCGATCAAATTTGTGGAGGGCAAGTTGTTTGACAGTGATTGGAATAACTTCGCGCCCACGGTGGGGTTTGCCTGGGATCCGTTTAAGACGGGAAAAACGTCGCTACGCGGTAACTTCCGCCTGGCATACGATCGCATGAACACGTTCATCATCTCATCCCAGATCCTGCCGAACATGCCCGGCACTTCGACGGGCGTGACTAACACTACGTTCGGCACGTCAGGAGGACGCGTTCGCAACGGATTGCCCACGCTTGCGCCGGCAGGTTCGCCGTTATCATTGCGCCAACCGCCTCCGTTTTCGACTAATAGCCTGACCGTATTCGATCCCAGCACACGTTCGCCCAAGACTTATCAATGGGGCTTCAGTGCCCAACGAGAGATTGGCTTCAAGTCTGTTGTTGAAGTGAATTACATTGGTCGAAAGGGTGTTGGCCTCTATGGGGCCTACGATGTTAATCAGGTGGACCTTTTCAACAATGGCTTTTTGAGCGCATTCAATACTGTTAGAGCAGGAGGCGAGAGTGCGTTGATCAACTCTCTGCTCAACGCCGATGCCGGACGTATTGCGGCGGGCGTGACTGGATCAGTATTTCTTCGCAACACTCTCGCCGCGGCAGCGGTAACGCAAGGATCCGCCGCCACCGCCGCCAACTCGATCGCAACGCGTCGTAACAGCGGTGCGTCGGTTCCCGTAATTGTGCAGAGTGGGTTTAGCCCATTCTTCTTCCGGCCCTATCCGCAGTTTTCGGGAGCCTTGCGGGTGCTGGATAGCAATGATTTTTCGACGTATCACGCCTTGGAGGCTCAGATTAAGCGACGTTTCGGCAGCGGTCTTGGCTTTCAAGCAAGCTACACGCTGGCAAAGTCGATGGATACGCGCTCCTTCGATCCAACCTTTAGTGTTGTTAGTACAGGTAGCGCTCAGTCAGCTTCGAGTACCCCTTTCGACAACCGAAATCGAAGACTGAACTATGCGCGTTCTGACTTTGATCGGCGGCACACCTTCCAGGGTTACTCAGTGGCCGAACTACCCTTTGGGAGAGGCCGGCGCTTCCTGAAAGATGTTCATCCCGTCGTGAACCATATTGTCGGTGGCTGGGAGCTGGCTGGCGTGATGATCTTTGCCTCAGGTCGCCCATTCACCGTGTATTCCGGTTTGAACACCGTGAGCAACGTGAATCAGTCGCCTGCCAACTGCAACAACTGTAGTGCAACCATGGGCAATCTTGTCGTAGAAAACGGACGGACTTTTTGGTTCAACGCGGCACAGCGAGCCCAGTTTTCCCAACCT
>JALYTI010000352.1 GCA_030854375.1 Acidobacteriota bacterium
CGGCCACGTTTCATCGGCTTCACCGAGAGCAATCGCATCAGCGTGTCGCGGTCCACCGTCTTTACCGAGCGCTTCCTCCGGGCATTCCGTAACGTGAGGGCCGCCCATCACGACTTTCACGCCCGCAGCTCTTACTACATCGGCAACGCGGTATGCCTTGGCAATCATCCTCGTCATTGCCCCGATTCCAACGAGACCTATTTCCTGCTCGCGTATGAATTGCACGAGTTCCTCGTCGCTCATCGCCCGGGCATTGCCATCGACTAGCAGCACTTCGTGTCCTGGCGGAGTGAGCGCCTGAAGCAGAAACATCCACAAGTGAGGCATGAAGTTTCGCGTCACGCCATTGTCCGGGTTGTACAGTAGGATTTTCATAAACTCTTTCGGTCTATCTTGTTAGAGCAGAACTCTTGGATAACCTTCGTGCGGATCCAGGTTGAATTAGGGACAGACGAAAGCACGGAGGAGCGTTCCTAAGATCGGAGCCTAATTATTCGGCGGGCAGCATACCATTTATGTGTGCTGCCGTACATAAAGAAGTTACATTTCCGGCGCATTTTCCGGGGCGAAGATAACACGGTCGGTCACATTCGCCTATAGTTGCAAGAATTCCGGCACTGGTGCAGTTTCATTTTCATTAACCGTGGCTTCAGCCCGGTGTATCAGCACGCCTCATGATCTAATGAACCGTTTTAACGGTTTGCCTCGGCAACGTAGAAGGAAAACCGTTGAAACGGTTCACCATCGCTGTTCGCTGCGTGACACCGGGCTGAAGCCGCGGTGTTAATAATAGGGCTCGAACCAAACTGCACCAGTATCCGAATTCCAGCACGCTTTACTCGACCGGCGGTCTGCTATATCCGTTTTTTGCCAAAAGTTCCTGTCCCTCGTGACTCATCAGGAAACTCACAAACTGTTTCGCCGTGGCCTGGTTGGGCGAAGCTCTAATAATTCCCAGTGCCTGATCAATTGGCCGGTGCAATTGTTCGCTAACTTCAATGTAATTTCCCTCTGCCGGCTTCACAAGCGCCAGGGGAATGAAGGCTACTTCGGCGTTACCGGTGGCGGCATACTGCTTTGCTTGCGAGACGTTTTGCGCATACACAACTTTCGCTTCGATCTGGTTCCAGATTCCTAACCCCTGAAGACTTTCAACGGTCGCCTGCCCGTAAGGAGCCACATCAGGCTTGGCAATCGCTATCCTCTCAAACGCTTTAGCAGTGATGTCCTCAATGCGCGTGGCTTTTAGGTTGCTGCCGGGAGGTAACCACATTACCAATCGACCGCGCGCGTAAAGTAAACGGGTACCGGGCGTGATTAGCCCTTCGCGTTCAAGTTGTTGTATGTGTGCGGCGTCCGCTGCGGCGAAAACGTCGAAAGGGGCGCCGTTTTCTATCTGTTTCGACAGGTCGGCCGTTGCCCCGAAGCTAAAGACAACGCGGATGCCAGTCTCTCGCGTAAACCGCGCCCCTATTTCTGTGAAGGCGTCGGTTAAGTTCGCCGCTGCGGCCACAATTAATTCGGACGAATCAGTGTGACTATTCTGGCCAGGGCGGGGATGGCAACTCATGGAGAGAAGCACCACGCAAACAACGAAGACTCGCCTCATAACGTGGGTGCTTTGGAATAGTTCATAGTTAGATCTTTCAAGCCGGACGGACATAATAAGCCCAGAATCTTTAATCTTCCCAGAAAAGGCGAAGGTATGGTATAGACCACTCATCCCCTAACGGACACCGCGCCGCGGCTCACGCCTCGGTCGAGGAGATTAGAAGGGCTCGGATCCTTGTGATGACACGTACATTCAATAGGACCCTCGGTCTCTGCACCGTGTTACTGGGACTTGCTCTGCTTGCCGGTAGTTGTCTGCCACAGCCGCCGGCCGAATCGGGTGGCATTAACATTACTCTCTACGGCTTTTCAATCCTGAAGGAGTCGATGGAGAAGGCGATTTATCCGGGATTCATTGCCCAGTGGAAACGAGACCATAATCAGGATTTACATTTCACGTCTTCGTTCGCGGGATCGGAAACCGTGACCAACCAGATTCTGCAAGGGGTAAATGCTGATATCGCGATTCTAGCCATCGAGCGCGATGCCCAGCGGCTGAAGGAAAAAGGATTCGTTACTTCCGATTGGCACGCGCTGCCTTTCAAAGGCATTGTTAATAAGACCCCTTTCGTGATTCTCGTAAAGCAGGGAAATCCCAAAGGAATTCACGACTTTGCGGACCTCGCCAAACCGGGCGTGAAGGTGATTCATCCCGATCCCGTCAGCTCAGGCGGCGCGCAATGGTCCATCCTGGCAATCTACGGATCGGAGCTGGTGAAGTCAGAAAAGCAATCTGGCGAGCCTGATCGCGCGCGCGCGCTTCAAACTCTTCAGGCAATCTGGAAAAATGTCATTTCGACTCCCGGATCCGCACGCGAAGCCCGCACGCAATTCGAAACGGGATTCGGGGATGCCTTGATTACCTATGAGCTCGAAGGTTTGCTCATGAAAGAAGCCAAAAAGCCAGTAGAGATTGTTGTTCCTCAAGCTACGATTTTTAGCGAACATCCAGCTGTCGTTATCGACCGCAACGTCTCGGCGGCAAAACGCCCTATAGTAGACGCCTTCATGCAGTATCTCTGGACCGATGAAGCCCAGCAGGCTTTCGTAAAATTTCATTTCAATGCTGTCACGAACAGTGCCTTCAATGAGCAGAGCAACGAGTTCGCGAAGATTGCAATGCCATTTACAATCGACTACTTCGGCGGCTGGGACAAAGCTTATCCAGAAATTATTGAGCAGATATTTAAGAATCAGGTTCAGAAGAGAAAGTAGCGCGGACTTAATCCTGCGGCGTGAGACAGACCAAGATTGAAGTCTGTGCAACTGGACGACTATGAGCTCATTAATCCCGACAATGCGTCACGTGCGTGGCTTCGATGTGGCGCGGCCTTTAAGCATCTGGATGCTCATCTTCATGATGCTGCCGCTGGTGTTGCTGCCGCTCCTGTCGATCTTCATTTTCGGCACTAGTAAGGGATTGGCAAGTTTCTGGTCTGCTCTCACTGCCTCAGAAGCTATCTTTGCCCTCAAGCTCTCCATGGTCACAAGCTTCTGGGCCACCGCGTTCAACGTCCTTTTTGGATTGTTCGCCGCTTACGTGCTCTCTCGTTACAACTTCTGGGGGCGCAACGCTCTAATCGTTACGATTTCATTGCCCACGGCTATTCCGACGGCGGTCGCCGGTTTCGCCCTGCTGCTTTTGTGGGGACCTTACGGAACGCTGGGGCGTTTCCTACGGCCTCAGGGAATCGAACTCATGTTCACCGCAAAAGCAATCATTTTGGCAAATATTTTCGTCACCTTTCCCCTGGCATTCGGTGTGATTAAGCCTGTATTTGACACTATGAGCCGCTCCCTCGAAGAAGCATCGGCTACGATTGGCGCCACTCGTATGCAGACCTTTTGGCACGTCACGCTCCCTTCCTTACGAGGCGCAATTGTGTCAGGAGCACTTTTGACTTTCGCGCGCGCAGTGGGTGAGTTTGGCTCAACGATTTTGGTGTCGGGTAACCTGGCAGGGCGAACACAGACGGCGCCACTTTATATCTTTGCCAAATTTAATGAGGGGCAGATCGAAGCTGCCAACGCAATCGCAATCGTGCTGGCACTTTTTTCGTTCCTGATTTTCAGCGTGCTATTTTTTGCACGGGATTGGCTCGATGT
>JALYTI010000353.1 GCA_030854375.1 Acidobacteriota bacterium
AACCAGGACCGGTGTCAGTGCTGCCCTGCCCGCGGCGCCGAATACAGTGGCTTGCCCTCGTTGTAAGCAGGAATATCCTTCCGCCATCAGATTTTGCGGGAAATGCGGCATTCCTATAGGTGCGGCGCTGCTTGATTGGCGACAACCGCGACCGGTTGAGGTTCTTTGCAAGGTCTGCGGCACTAGTTACGCAGGAGGTACGAAATTCTGCGGCCGCTGCGGCAAGCCGATTAGCTTTTGAGCCTTACCTCGCTTTCCTTATAATGGTCAGCGATTGTTGCATAGTCTTCCCAGGCGTCCATCTCGTAATTGGAATGTCCTGCGTGACGAAAGGTTTCGGAAAAGTTTGGTTAACGATGTGATATAAGATCACGCTCCTACGCGACTCAGTCTCCGGAATAAATTAGATAGCACCACGCAAAGATGAAAAGCTGCCCCAGTTGTCATCGCACCTACACAGATGCTTCGCTCAACTTCTGTCTGGAAGACGGCACACCCCTGGTTGCTGAAGCTGCCCCGGTCGGCGACCTAAACGCAACTATTCAATACATCGACCCGCGCGATACCAGTGCTCGTCGGGGCGAAGACTACCTTCGGCCACCTGTTTCCCCTGCTTACGGGGTTGCTACTGAGGTCAGACCTACTCCCCAATTGTCTCCGCAATCTGTTTCTGCTTCGCCCGGCAAGAAATCGAACGTTCTTTGGTGGGTCATCGGCGGGGTGATAGCGGTGGGAATCATCGCGGTAGGCTTGGTGATAATGATTCTGGCCTTGAACAGCATGAGCACAAACGCGAACCTGAATGGAAATGCTGCAAACTCCAATTCGAGAGGTTCGAACCGCAACGCAACCACCGCTACAAACACAAATGGTGCGAACATAAACTCCAGCGCAAATCTTCCCCCATTAGTTACTGATGATTTCTCGGCAGCAAAATGGGGCACGGGCAAGTACCCGTTTGGCGAAATTTGGTACGCCGACGGCGCCTACCACATGCGCTCGAAGGAGAAAACTTATCTCGTGATGTATGCGCCCTCGGATGATTACAACACTGGAAATGCCACGACACGCGTGAAAGCGCGAAGTGTAGATGGCACGCCGGCGGCGTCGGGCTTTGGACTTATTGTACATGGCGAGAAATCAAAGAATGGCGAGCTTGAAGATTACGCCCTGCTGATCTACACGGGTTCCGACCCGCAATATGAGATCATAAAACACAAGGCAGGCACTCAGACAACGGTTGTTCCATGGACCAAGTCGGGAGTAATTCTTACGGGCACCAGTCCCAACGAACTCGAGGTGCGCGCAAAGGGTTCGGAGCTTTCGTTCTATATCAATGGCGAGTATGTGGATCGGATCACTGACAGCGAAAATTTCAAGCGCGGCGTAGCCGGGTTTTATTCCAGCGACACAGCAGAGGTAGCTTTCGACGACCTCGAAATCAAACGATGATCTGTTGCTGGGTAAGTCCGATTAGCTCGTTGGGCCACGTTAGCTGATTGGTGCTGTCAGCCAATTTACCGTTTGGTTTCGTGGCTACTGAAGACGACACCGAATTGGACCGCTACCCACCTTCCTACTTAAGAAGCCATTCCCGGGTACCCGGCCGGGCAACCCGGCTGGGGTTGTAGAATGCAAATCGACTTAAGAGTGTTGGCTGGACCTTACAAAGGTCGTGTCTTCAGCTTCACTCAATCCGACACATTCCTGATTGGAAGGACCGGCGACGCTCATCTCTACCTGCCGGAAGATAAATTCTTCTCACGCCATCATTGCTTACTGGAAATAACGCCTCCCCATTGCTTTCTGCGCGATCTTGGATCGACGAACGGCACTTTCGTAAACGGCCAAAAAGTCACGGAAGCATTCTTGAAAAATGGCGATCAGATCCAGGGTGGTCATACGCTGCTGCGAGTTGAAGTCAGCACAGGTGATACTGAAACGGACAAAGGCGCTGCCCGCGGTGATTATCCGCTTAAGCCGACAATCGTTACCGTAACCTGCTTGAATTGCGGCCGTCGCGAACAAGCAGAAGCTAACACTTCTGACGAGCACTTGACCTTCCTGTGTGAGGATTGCCGCATTGAGTTACGCGGCGCACCTCAACCTATTCCCGGTTACGACATGGTCAGACTGCTGGGGCGCGGCGGCATGGGTTGCGTAATGCTTGGTCGCGATCAGAAAACCGGCGGCTCCGTAGCAATCAAGACTCTGCTACCCGAATTTGCCGTGACCGACAAAGCGATGCGGCGCTTCATGCGAGAGGTGGATGTCGCCGCCGCACTGAAGCATCCCAATATCGTTGAGTTTATTGATCGCGGCGTGCATAACGGCGTCGTTTATTTGGTGACGGAGTTTGTCGAAGGCGCAGACGCTGCGAAACTTGCCGATGCTCGCGGCGGCTGGCTACCTCAACAGGAAACGTTGACGATCATTTTGCAGGCACTCGAAGCACTTTCGTATGCACACGCACAAGGCTACATCCACCGTGACATCAAGGATCAGAATATTCTGGTTAAGGGTGCATTGCCTGACCTGTGCGCGAAGTTGACAGATTTTGGACTTGCCAAGAGTTTTGCCCAGTCGGGCCTGAGCGGGGTGACGATGGCCGGCGAGATGGCTGGGACTCTCTCTTACATGCCGCCCGAACAACTCAAAAATTTTCGCGACGTGAAACCGCAGTCGGACATCTACGCGTTGGGCATGACCGCTTACAGCCTGTACACCGGCGAACTAGCGCTGAACGTTAGCAGGACGGCGAGCATGCCGGAGACCATCAAGGCAATATTCGAACAGCCCACTATTCCATTGCGCCAGCGAGCCCCTCAACTTCCCGCAGGCATTTGCGAAATTATCGACCGCGCGCTGGTCAAGGATCCTGCCGAACGCTGGCAGTCGGCCCGGGCAATGCGCACCGCGCTGTTACATGCAGTCTAGCGGAAGGTTTCAGCAAAATAGGCCGTAAAACCCACAAAATAAGGCTTTACTTATGATGGCTCGGAATCGCATAATACGCGCCCCACCGGCGCAAAGCCGGTGACGCTGTATAAAGGCGTGATTTCATCGAGCCCCAATTGCCGACCAGGGCATACAAGATTCAATGCCCTCCCAGGAGACAGTCAACATGAGATCCATTTGGAAAGGCCACATTAGGTTTTTATTGGTAGCTATCCCGGTCCGAATTTATAACGCGATCGAGACGGCAGAGAAGATCCAATTTAATCAATTGCACCGCGACGACTATGGACCGATTGGCTATGACAAGCGCTGCAAGAAATGCGGCCAGGTCGTAGCGAATGACCAGATAACTAAAGGTTATCAGTATGAGCCGGATCGTTATGCGATCGTCGAGCCTGAAGATATTGCCAAGGTCAAAATAAAAACAACTAAAGCGGTGGACATTATCGGCTTCGTCAATAGCTCAGAGATTCCTACGACTTTTTATGACTCTCCGTATTATGCAGGACCAGATGGACCAGTCTCGGAAAAGCCCTATGCGCTGCTGCGTGAAGTGATGAAGCAAACCGGCAAGGTTGGGATTGGCAAAGTGGTGCTCAGAGATCGAGAAGATCTGGTGGCTCTCTTCCCTCACGAGAATGGTTTGGTGATGCAGAAGCTTCATTATCCAAACGAGCTTAGAAGCATGAAAGATGTGCCTGAGCTCAAGGACGCTAAGAA
>JALYTI010000354.1 GCA_030854375.1 Acidobacteriota bacterium
GTCTTCGACTCCAAGTCTTTGTCGGGTCGTGACGGCCTGGGCTTCATCCATGACGCGAAACGCGCGCCGCGGTGCCAGTGGTACAGCTGTAATCTTTTCCGGCGCGACGCCCAGGTGGGCACAGATTTCGCCCTTGACGCTTTCGGAGTCGGTAATGATGCGCCTGGCAATACGCGTCATTGTCGGCAATCGACGTCGCGCGCGGCGCACTAGGTGTTCAGGATGCGTGTCTGAGTAAAGCAGGAGCGAGAGATCATGGATGGTGACTACGGTGGGGCAGCGCCGCCATAAGGGAACATTGTAATTTGTGCCGTGGAAAAGCGTCAGCGCGTTCTCCCGTATGTAAAGCGGGAGGCCGATCGTCCACCAGCGCCGGCGCCACTTATTTACAGGCGAGTGCACGGCGCGCAGGTTTGGTGGTAGATCACCGTTCGGCGTGAGCTCGAGCGGTACGGGTGCAATCAGCTCGAAGTCTTGTTCGCGCTCCAATTGCGCCAGGCTTCGGGCCAGCTCAAAAGTGTAATGCCCTATTCCGGACTTTGGGGTGGCCAGCGGGATGCCGTCAATGCCTATGCGCATGATTTCGTTTGGGTCTGCTCTTGATTGTGAACGATAGCTGTTTCGGGGCTAACTGGTAAAGTCGGGCGGGAAGGGAACCCCATGCGAGCCGGCGTCGTACCGCCGGGCTATGCCTGCTTGCGAGCACAGGTGCTGTTTGTTTTCATTAACACCGTGACTTCAGCCCGGTGTATAAGCATCCTTATGGTCTACCATTTTTAAATGCTGCCCTAACACCGGGCTGAAGCCGCGGTGTTAATGAGAGTGCTCGAAACCAGACTTCATCAGTGCCTGCTTGCGGTTAGTCTAATCTCTGCGTAAAATGTCGGTTCTTTTAACGTTGGGTGACGGCAAGAATCTTTTTTCGCCCACACGTTACTGCCGCTCGCTCCCCGAGGGCATCTAATCTGCTCGTATCTGCGTCTTTATTTCGGAGGATTCCGTGAAGCAAGTTTTCAGCTCTCTGTGCGCCATTTCTGCGTTTATCGTCATCTTGGGCGCATTTTCTTGTGCCCTGGGACAGACACCAAGCGCCACTCCCGATCCATTCGTGGTTCAGTTGACCTCAAGCCCCTCAGGCTTTAGCTCTTACGCCGGGGATATTACCGCCAATGGCCGCTTCGTCGTGTTTGAATCAAATGGGGATTTGGATACACAAACTCGGAATAATGCCGATGGTAACCGTGAGATCTATCTGGTTGATTATGCTCAGCGGCGAATTTTTCAAATAACCAACACGAGGAATGTTCAAAAGCCGCCGGGCAGTCCCACGCCTACTCCGACTCCGACACCTACGCCGAGCCCTACGCCTACTCCGGCTGCAACGCCTGCAGATCCAGCTCAAATACAATTCGAGATTAGCAATAACCATCCGATGATCAGTATGGAACCGGCGCCCATCGTTGGCGGTCCCGATGCAGGCAAACGCGTTTACACAATTGTCTTTAGTTCCAACGCTCCCAATCCATCAACTTTGGATCCCGTGGATCCGGCTGGCTCGGCCGTTATTGATGGTAACCAGGAAATCTGGATTTATCAGTTGCCGGCCGTTTCAGACGTGACGGATCTTTCCAGCGGTGATGATGTGCCGTTGCAAAATCTTTCCGGCGGTACCTTTCAACGAATCACTACTACGACATTGAGCCGTCCCCTGAGAGCTGGAATCAACGCTCCAGATGTAGTCGACGACAATCGGGAAGCGGCGATTAGCGACGATGGCAATACTCTGGCATTTATTTCGACACGCAATTTAGTTTCGTCGCCGGGTAATGCGGACTCGAACCCCGAGCTTTTCTTTTGTCGGACGACGGGCGGATACACGGCTGCCTCAAACACCTTCACTCAAGCGACAAATACACAGGACCATATTGTTGGTCCAAAAACTTATTCCAGGTTCCAGCAAAATCCTTCTCTTTCTGCGACCGGCTCCAGAGTAGCTTTCATTTCCACCGCAAATCTAGCCATTACTACTGCAAATCCGGCGGGTTCAAATAACGATGATGGCCAGGGCCATGGAGACGCGGAAGTCTACGTGGCGGATTTCACCGGTTCAGGTCTCAGCAATATTCAACAGATCACGAAGACGAAAGCCGAAACAACCGGGGCTCTCACAGGGACAACTGTAAACTTGCTCAGCCCGGGTCGCCATCTAAGCCGCGATGGAGCGATGGTTGCTTACGAATCGCGCGCGGAAGATCCAACGGCCAACAGCGCAACCAACGCGAACTTTCTAGCTCCGTTTATTTCTAATGTTTCGAGCGGCACCTTTAGTCGGATTGGCCCGCGAGCAGGCGATATTATCAACTTCCCGACGTTCACGGATTACGATCCTGTTTCGTTGGCGCCCGGCACCATAGTTTTTGCTTCTGCGCTAAGTTTCAAAGCGGACGGAACATTGGCTGTTCCGGCCAGCACAGGATTGAATCCTTTAAACCAGCCACAGATCTTTGCTACACAAGTTGCCGCTAGTCCGGCAAGGACATTCATTCGACTGACAAATAATCCGGTGGGCGGTTTTGGCGGCATCCGACCCTCAGCAAGCAGTACGCTTAAGAGGATAGCCTTTAGTCTTCAGGGATCAGAACTGGGCGGCGGCAATGCGGATAATTCAACTGAAGTGTTTTATTTGCTGACTCCGACGGCAACTTCAGATTCATCAGCGGCGCTGTCCTTCTTTACAGGGGCAAGTAACTTTCCGGTCGCACCGGCGCCGGCCCCAAGCCCCACGCCTTCACCCACTCCAACCCCAACGCCCGGCACGATTGCATTCGGATTCGCGGCTGGCGAGCTGAGTATTGTTAGATCGACAGTGCCGCTTGGTCCTTCACCGGACAGGAATTCTGGTACCAACATTTCAGAGACCGCGCGTAGTCCCATCTTACCGGTGGAGCTCAATGGCGTATCAGTTTCTGTGAATGGCGCGGCCGCCGGCCTTTATTTTGTGGGAGACGCGATTTCGGAAGGTATCAATTTTGTAACGCCGGTCGGCTTGTCACCCGGGGCCGCTACTGTCGTGGTTAATAACAATGGAACAGTTTATCGCGGGTTTGTACAGATCGTAGCCTCGCAGCCTGACATCTTTACGTCTACCAACGATGCTGGTGGGGTCGCAAAGGTCTGTAACATCACAAATCCTGCGACATCGGGTTGCACAATCGGACCGTTCAGGGTTATGTCGCCCGCGGATGCCATGGGAACGCTTGCGCCCACTGTGCTTGAGATTTGGGTGACGGGAGTTCGAGGCATTCTTGCCACTGAGACAAAAGTTACGATTGGCACGACTGACATAACTCCTACTTCGGTTCGCCGGAATACTGGTTTCTACGGGAACGATCTAATCACAATAACTTTGCCTTCAACGCTGGCACCGGGTGATTATCCGTTGATTGTGACGGTTACTAAAGGCGGAACATTTTCAAGCAGGGCCGCTGCAACCGCCCCGCAGATTTCAATCATTCCCTAGGCATTCCCTAGGCAAAGCACAACTCTAAGCGCCGTTTTCCGAACCCGCACATAAATCGTGCGGGTTTGGCTTTTTTTGGGAGCTTCATGGAGCCGGGAAATGGTACTATTCATGCCGCGGGAGCGTCTCCCCGCTCTAAATAAGCCGCCCACTGCGT
>JALYTI010000355.1 GCA_030854375.1 Acidobacteriota bacterium
GGAGTATGCCGAGAATTATGTTCTGGAGAAGCTTGCGCGGGAAATGCTAGCCGCGGATCCACACCTTCGCGACGAGTATCAAAAGAAGCTGGCCAGCGATCCGAAGTTTGCTGCCAGCCCGCGCGAAAGGCTGCAATTCTTTTACCGGCGCTCGCCTTACTGGGATCAGCAAATGAATCTCTACCAGGTCGGCCGCATTGTTACGACCCTCAGTCTTCCCGTATAACGCAAAACTGACAGTTGCAATTCGTGCGCACTCAAGAAGTTCAGAGTACAACCTTCAGGTTGCGGTCCTTCGCGAGCAGCAAGCTAAAGCTTGGACTCTGAACTTCTTGAGCGGACTCAAAGTTCAGAGTAGAACCTTCAGGTTGCGGCCCTTTGCGAGCAGCAAGCTAAAGCTTGGACTCTGAACTTCTTGAGCGGACTCTGAACTTCTTGAGGGGACTCTGAACTTCTTGAGTGGCCTCGACCGCTAATGTGCGAGCGCGTCGGGGTGTTCTGACACTTCCTCGATCGCACGGCTCCGACTCCGAATCGTTACTACCGCCACGCCGGCAAAGATCAGAACGCACGCGACGAGTGTTCTTGAGTTCCAACTTTCACCCAGCACCAGAGGAGCCAGGCTGAAGGCAAAGAGCGGTTGCAGATAGATGTAGACCGCCACAATACTCGGCGGCACGCGCATCAGCGCCCACGCATTCAGGTAGTAGACGCCTACCGTCGGAACCAGCACGATGTAAATGACACATAGCCAGACCCCGCGCGAGACAAGCTGTAGCTCATCGACCGCCCAGGCATAACCCGCAAACGGTAGCGTTAGTAATGCACCGACCAGGAAAATCCAGGTGATCATGTTCAAAGCGCCATAGCGTTTGAAGAGATCTCTTGAGACGGCAATGTATGCGCCGTATGAAAGGGAATTGGCGATGATGAGAATGTTTCCCATCGTTGTCCCGGTGGAAAAGCTGGCGCGGAAAGGATCCACCAGGTAAATGACACCGATTGCTGCCAAACCTATCCCCAGGAAATGCCGGATAGAAGCTCGATCATGTCCAAGGACGATGCTCACGGCCAACGTGAATACCGGAATCGTGGTTGTCAGCAGCGTGGCATTAATGACGGTCGTAAGCGAGAGGCCCTTAACAAATAAGAGTTGATTTAGGACGACGCCGAGTAGGCTGGAGAGAGTAATCCATGCCAGGACGCGTTTTGGCAGCCGGCGCAGCTCGCCCAGTTTGCGTTGCAAGAGTGCGAAGATAATGGCAGCCCCAAAAATGCGGAAGCCCACCAGGCTGGTGCTCGATATCGATCGCAAAGCGATCTTGCCGAAGATGGGCCACGTACCGAACATGACCTGGACAACAACCAGGGCAAGGTGGGGTGCGACAGTACGATCGCGGAGGCGAGGGTTATTGGCCATGAATATTTTCGGTAGACGAGATTGGGGACAGCAAAAAGGATCGGGCCTCTTCCCGATCCTTCCTTCCAGCGCGAGACTTAGGTCGAATCTAAACCACCAGAAAAAGAGGGTTCTCGAGAATCTTCTTGAAAGTCTGCAGAAACTTTGCCCCTGTCGCGCCGTCGATGACACGGTGATCGCACGACATGGTGACGCGCATCATCTGGCGTACTACCACCTCGTTATTTCGCACCACCGGCTTTGGCGTCATCGCTCCCACCGCAAGGATTGCGCCTTCAGGTGGATTAATTACCGCCGTGAATTCATCGATTCCAAACATGCCAAGATTACTGATGGAGAAACTCGCACCCAAAAACTCTTCAGGACGCAACTTGCGACTGCGCGCGCGCGCCGCCAGGTCGCGAACTTCCTCTGCAATCTCACTAAGAGATTTTTGATCCGCCGAACGCACGATAGGCGTAATTAATCCGTCATCAATAGCAACAGCCACACCTATGTCGGCATGTTCGTAATACCTGACGACTCTTTCCTGAAACGAGGCGTTTACTTGCGGGTGCTGCATCAGTGCGGCTGCAGCCACCTTTATGATGATGTCGTTAACGCTGATCTTCAATTCGGGATCGAGAGCATTTATGCCGCTGCGCATCTCGGCTGCCCGATCCATCTCAATCTCGGTAGTAAGGAAGAAGTGCGGAACCGGTCCGAGCGACGTTACCAGGCGTTTCGCGATTGTGCGTCGCATCTCACTGACGGGTTCGTCGCGGTAAGCAGATGCCTGTCCCGTCGACTGTTTCTGAAATGGACCACTTTCGACGGCGCGGAGATGTCTTTGTGGAGTCTGATTGACGGAGGCTACAGACTCAGTTTTACCCTGCTCAATCAGGTTCTCGACGTCACGTTTGATAATTCTGCCCCCTGGACCCGTCCCATTCACTGAACGCAAATCTATGCCGGATTCTGCTGCCATCCTGGCAGCCAGCGGGGAAACGATCAGGCGACCTGTCGGCGCGGACTCGGTGCGTTTTGGATCCTGGCCATTCCCTGCGACGTTAGCCGCGGCCTTATCGGGGGCCTTTTCCGATGCTTCGCGGGCGGTGGTCGCAGCTGCCTCCGGCTCTGCCGGTTGCTTCGCCTCCGCCGGCTGCTTCGCCTCCGAAGCATCGCCCGAAGCTGTGGCCGCCTTCGCTGCCTGCGGTTGGCTAGCCTGGCTTGTCAGCGCCGAGATGTCTTCCTCAGGCTCCGCAATAATTGCAATCAACTGTCCCAGCGGCGCCGATTCACCCTCCTGGATCAGAATTTTGCGCAGCACTCCGTTGCCGAGCGCCTGCATCTCCATTGTGGCTTTGTCGGTATCAATTTCGGCAAGTGGTTCGCCCATCGAGACTTTGTCTCCCTCCTTCTTAAGCCAGCGAGACAGTTGGCCCTCTTCCATAGTAGGAGAGAGCTTGGGCATGATTACCTTAGTTGCCATTCGCGTTTCCTGTTAGTTACAGTCCGATAGACTTTACGAAGTGCTGATCAATTATCTTCGACGCGTAGCGTCGGTATGAATTTAGCCCGGCGTTTCAACGCCGGGATCAGGTATTTGCGGTTCTCGTCGCGTAGCGACGATGAATCCGCGATAGTTTCAACCGTCGCTACGCGACGTGAACACCTCGTTGACTTTTCCCGGCCTTGAAAGGCCGGGCTAAATTCATACCGACGCTACGCGTCAAAAGATTCACACCGACGCGACGCGTCGAAAAACCCTATTCAAACCTCCTTGGTTTTGTTGTGTAGTTTGTCGTGGCGCAACGACAAGCTAAAGCTTATCGGACATCAAGTTGATCCACTACCCGGACGACATCGGACATTGGACCTTGGACGTCTGACCATCGCCCTACCAGTCATAAACCTTGCCGGGCTCCATCACGCGCAGCCGGGGAATACGCAAGGCATTGAGTTCATCAATAACCATTTCGCGATAAGCGGGCTTGATGTGTACAGCAAGTATGTCCAGACCGTTGTGATGTAATTTACGCAGCTCGCGGTGCAGAGAAGCAGGCGTGAAGTGGCGGGAAACCTCAGCGAGTTTCGCCATAGAATCTGGAAATGAAGCCTCAATCAAGAGAGCATTGATACCCGGCCCGCGGTTGATGATGTTCCAAAACTCTTCCGTCTCTGAAGTGTCTGAACTAAAAGCCACAGTGCTTTTGCCATCCGAAACGATCAATCCCACGGTGGGCACAATGTGGTTAACAGCTACCGCGGTG
>JALYTI010000035.1 GCA_030854375.1 Acidobacteriota bacterium
ATCAATGATAGATCGACGGTGTCCTTTACTCCGTCGTCCGAAAGTTCGAGTGCAGCAGCCTGATCCTCGCGCACATGTTCGGTATGCTCTTGGAGTTCGGCGAGAAGTATTTTTTTAAAGTGAGCTAGTTTCGCGGGCTGCATGGATTCCCCTTGTTTTTGTTTTTCTGTTCCAAACATTTTAATCACCAGGACCGATTATTTTCAGGTAGCGGATTATAGCTTAGAGACTTTTATTATCGTAGCGGTCCACTGTCGCCTCACGTAAGGGGGCTTATTCGGCAGTCTCTTAATCTCAGTTTCCAATTGGGATATTACTGTTCTCTGTGTCTCAGTAGGGGGTGTCTGCCTCTTAGATTCACCAGAGAGGCACAGAGTCCACACGGGATATACACAGAAGTTTTCCACGTAAGACACTACCGTTATTTGTAAACGCTCTCCGGAAGCGATGTTCTTTTTCGAGCTTGACAAGCAAAGCAATTACCCTTCAAAATGAAAATGATTTTCAATTTCATGCTGTAATCGGATTCCGATTAATGTTTACAAAATTGATTTTAATTGTCGTAGCGTGCTGTTTTCTTGCAGGTCCACTGGCTGCGGTTGGATATTCGCAGGGCCCGGAAACGAGCTTAAGGAGTCTTTGCTTTTCCCAGGGCCACGCAGTATCCAACCCTTGTGAGGACCCGGAACCACAATTTTTGCGAAGCCCAGACCGAACCGGATCGCTTGGCGGAACTGTGACTCTCGAGCCTTCGGGTGTGCCGGCGCGAAACGCTGTAATAACAATCGCGGAGCTAAAAAAATCGGTCTTGACCGACGAAAATGGCGCGTATCAATTTAGCAACGTACCAGTGGGTAGGTACCAATTAATCGCCCACCTCGACCGAGTTCCGGACCTTGTTAAAACAGTCGAAGTAACACAATCTGGTCAGACGATCGATTTTCAGTTGACATTGACACCCGTCAGCGAGCAAGTGACGGTTACGGCAACTGGCTCCGCCGAGGCAGTTAGCTCTTCTTATCAGTCCGTCACTTCGGTAGGAGCCTTGGAACTCACTCAAAGAAATCCCATCTCCATTGGTGAGGCGCTTGATTACCAACCGGGCGTCGCCAAGCGCAGTTTCGGTCCGGCTTCTGGACGTCCGGTAATTCGTGGTTTTGACGGCGATCGGGTACTGGTTTTGCAGAATGGTTTGCGCCTGGGCGGCATTGCGTCGCAATCCGGAGATGAGGTTGAACCGATTGATTTGCTTTCGCTTGACCGCGTGGAAATCGTTAAGGGCCCAGCGACTCTGCTGTATGGCAGCAACGCCATTGGCGGCGTTGTCAATGGCATTTCTACAAATGACGTTTATCAAGAAGGTCTCTCGGGTTATTTGACCACTTTCGGCGGTACCAACAACTGGCAAGCCGGGGTCGGCGCCGGTTTTAAATACGGATTCCGAAAGTTTTTGATTTTTGGAAATGGTGGGGCACAAAAATCCAACGATTACCGTACTCCCCTCGGCATTGTTTTGAATTCTTACTCGCGAAGCGGTAATGCGAGCGGCGGTGTAGGCTGGTTCCCCAGTAAAGGTTGGTTGTCTCTAAACTACACTTATGATCGCCGGCGTTATGGAATCCCAGTGAAGCCAGGTGCGATCGACTTCGAGTATCTGAGGATGCACCGACACAGCTACGAAGTGAAGGGTGGCTTGCGAGAACTGGACGGCTTTATTGAGGGCGGTGATTTTGCCATAAGCTACAACGATTACGTTAATCGCGAGTTCGAGTTTGAATCGGATGAAGGCGTCACTGAACTTGATTCCCTGGCGACCAATAAGAACTGGAATTACCGTGCCAATTTCAACCACCAACGTCGCGGCAGATTTCTTGGCACCTTCGGGATATCGGGATTTACGCGAGACTACAAATCAATCGGTGCCGAAGCTCCGGCGCCACACACCAAACAAAGTTCTTTCGCTGTTTACGGGTTGGAGCGGGTTGATTTCGAGCGCGTCGGTTTTCAATTCGGAGGGCGTGTTGAGCAAAATGGTTATGACCCGGAAGGCAATTTCCGCAAACGCATCTTTGTGGGATTCTCCGGTAGTGCTGGCGTGCGGATTTTACTCTGGAGCGGCGGCTCGTTTGTCACCAACTATCAGCATTCCTTCCGCGCTCCCGCTCTCGAAGAGCTTTATAACAACGGACCGCACCCGGGCATCCTGGTTTTTGACATCGGCAATCCCAACTTGAACAGCGAACAAGGGGATGGCGTTGATTTTTCTCTGCGCCACAACACTGAGCGCTGGCATTTCGAAAGCAGCATCTATTACTACAATATTCGCGACTTTGTTTTCACTTCATTCACCGGCCTAACCGACCCCGGATCACAGTTGCCAATAATCGACTATGCACAGGGACAGAGCCGGTACGTTGGGATGGAAATGAGCTCGGAAGCGCGAATCATGTCAACGTTGTGGCTCAGCGGAAAAGTGGATTACGTGCGCGCCGATCTTACCCAACTCAACAAACCGTTGCCGCGCATTCCACCTCTTCGCGGGACCCTCGGGGCTGACTGGCGCTACAAGGCTTTGAGTGTTCGTCCAGAATTGATTTTAGCCAGGCAGCAGAACCGCGTATTCGATAACGAATCTCCAACGAAAGGCTACTACGTTCTTAATCTCAACGCTTCATATACAATCGTGAAAAAGCGAGCAGCGCACATCGTTACGATCAGTGGGTATAACTTGACCGACATGCTCTATCGCAACCATCTATCGTTCATCAAGGAAATTGCGCCGGAGATCGGACGGAATCTCCGTTTAAGTTACGCGTTGAGATTCTAGTATAAGAGTAAGAGAGTTTTGTTTGAGCAACCGTCCAAGAGTCGTATCTCTCTGTTCGTCGCAGGCGGCAGTTGCTACTTTCCGGACCCACCGCAGATGAGCTCGGCGGCGAGCAATGGAATGCTGAGTTCGTGATGACCAGTGATTGAGTAGCCTTGTCCAGCGCCATTTGCGTTGGGCCGCCGAACTACATTTGTGAGTGGGCGGTAGGATTGTATGAAATCGAAGTTTGCGGTTGTAATGTCTGTCAACTGGTTGCCGAGATTGCGCACTAGCGTAATGGCCTTCAAGAAAACTTCAGGCAGCGTAACTGCTGATCCTATATTTAGATAAACTCCGCCGCCGTCCATCCGGCGCACAAGCTCTGCCAGTAAACGAAAGTCTGTATGCGTAGTTGCCCCGAGAGCAGCTCCGTCTGCCTGCGGATGGAAGTGACCAATGTCGCCACCGATAGTCACATGAGCAGTGAAGGGAATTTTCGCTTTGTAAGCAGCGCATAGGAGAGAATACTCGGAGTGTTTTGGTCTCAGTTCCAATAACGCCCGCCCGGTTGCTTCGCCCAACCCGAGCTCTTCCTTTGCGCCTTCTGCTGCGGCTCGATTCAAAAGTTTTCCGGTTTCGTCGGCACCGCCGAATACGCCTTCGCCAAGAGTTGCATCAACGTCCTCCGAAGTGGAGCCAACCATCGCGACCTCGGCATCATGAACGAGGACCGAGCCGTTTGACGCGATGGCTGTGACAAAACCTCGCTTCAACAGATCAATGATGACCGGAGCGAGTCCCGTCTTAATAACATGACCTCCAATGCCCCAGATGATTGGTTTCCGCAACTCGCGCGCGCGCCGCATGCGCCCAGCAAGCTCTCTTAAGCTTTGAACCGCGAGAATGTTCGGGAGACTGGCGAGAAAATCTTGAAGGGATGAATCTTCTTGAACAGGACTGGCGAAGTCTTCAAGGGAAACTTTGCTGGGACGCGAAGCAAGCGGATACGTTGAGACCTTGTCCAACTCAAACGGTCGCATGTCATCGCCGTACACTGACGCCAAGTCTTGTTCCCCTCTCGTTACAAATAGTCGAGATCTGCTAAGTCCTGCTTCCGGCCTACCGCCGCCTTATTGCGCTTGAGCAATTCCCTGGAGATAAATGGAACTTGCATCCCATCAAGGTCCCCGTACTCGCGTGTATTCCAAGCTTCTTCGAACGTGACGCCCGAGATCGATGTCATAAGATCCATTCGGTGGGGCTCAATGCCCAGTTGAACGACTTGGTCCGCGACCGTGAAATCCTCACTGGCGACTCCGATATTCGCAAATCCAAATTGGTTCAAGACCCGAGCAATCCGCTCAGCATTCTCCACGGAAGGCTCAACGAAAAAATCGATATCTCCTGTGTAGCGTGGGTGTCCGTGATAAGCCAGGGCGTAAGCTCCAACTATCAGGTAGCGCACCTCACGAGCGTTGAGTAACTCTATAAACTCTCTTAGGTCGTGGTCCAACTTCATCAGGTTTATTTGGCCTGTAACTGCTGATAAGGGTTAACAATATTTCCAGGCGCTGAGACGGAGATAGGGATTTGTAGAACTCCCGGTCAGCTTGGTCGGCTTCCGCAAATGACTTGAAGATTCTAACTACCTTCTGCATCTGACCACATTGTAGCAAGCTAAGCGGTGAATAAGAATCGGGTTCTGGTTTCGAATAGAGGCAAATTGATTGGTGAGAGACTACGCGATCTTCTTGTCTTCGCGACGAGCGGCGCCGTTCCCATTGCGGGCTAAACGACCATTGAGCAGCGGGCGGAGCACGTGCCCGGTATGCGAGCGGCGTGAACGAGCAACTTCTTCAGGCGTACCGACGGCGACCACGCGCCCGCCATGCTCACCACCTTCTGGCCCAAGGTCGATGATGTAGTCGGCAGACTTAATAACGTCGAGATTGTGCTCAATTACAATTATCGTATTGCCCATAGAAACGAGCCGTTGCAGAACGTCGAGCAGTTTATGAACGTCGGCAAAATGAAGCCCCGTTGTAGGCTCGTCCAGCATATACACTGTGCGACCGGTCGCGCGTTTTGACAGCTCCTTCGCTAACTTGATGCGCTGCGCTTCTCCGCCCGAAAGAGTCGTGGCTGACTGTCCCAGCTTTAAATAACCCAGGCCGACGTCCAGGAGAGTCTGGAGTTTTTGTTGAATCTGAGGAACGTTTTCCAACAGCGGTAACGCCTCTTCAACGGTTGTGTCGAGCAGTTCAGCAATCGACTTTCCTTTGTATTTGACGGAAAGCGTTTCGCGATTGTAACGAGCGCCTCGACAAACGTCGCAAAGCACATAAACATCCGGCAGGAAGTTCATTTCGATGCGCTTCATACCGTCTCCTTCACAACCCTCGCAACGTCCGCCTTTAACGTTAAATGAAAACCTTCCCGGCTTGTATCCACGCTCCCGAGATTCGGGAAGCATTGCGTAAAGTTCCCGCAGGGGGGTGAATAGTCCCGTGTAAGTGGCCGGGTTAGAACGTGGCGTGCGGCCGATCGGGGATTGGTCTATCTCAATCACCTTATCTACATGTTCCAGTCCTTCGATTGCAGTGCAGGCTCCGGGCTCCGTCAGCGAACCGTACAGATGACGCGCCAGCGCTGGATAAAGAATATCGCCGACCAGCGTGGATTTGCCTGACCCCGAAACGCCGGTGATTACAGTTAATAAGCCCAGCGGAAAAGAAACGTCGACGTCTTTGAGATTGTTGGCGCGTGCCCCATGAACGGTCAAATATTTTCCATTCGCGCTACGTCTCTCCAGCGGCACTTCAATCTTTTTCAAACCACTAATGTAAAGCCCGGTAATAGAACGCGGGTTGTGGGCAACATCCTCAGCCGATCCAACTGCTACCACCTCGCCACCATGCGCGCCCGCTCCCGGTCCCAGATCCACAACGTAATCGGCGCGGCGGATGGTTTCTTCGTCATGCTCGACGACCAGTACGGTGTTGCCAAGATCGCGAAGGGTCGTCAAGGTCTCTAAGAGTTTTTGATTGTCGCGGGGATGGAGACCAATGGAAGGCTCATCGAGAACATACAGTACACCGCGAAGTTGAGAGCCGATTTGTGTAGCCAACCGAATGCGTTGTCCTTCGCCTCCTGAAAGCGTAGAAGACGGACGATCGAGAGTGAGATAACCCAACCCGACGCTTTGCAGGAACTGCAGACGGTTTTTGATTTCACGCAAAATCTGGCCGGCTATTTGATCTTCGCGGGCGCTTAGTTTGATCTCTTCGAAAGCGGAAACAGAATCCTCAATTGGCATCATCGTGTATTCGGCGATACCTCGACCGCCAAGCCGGACCGAGAGCGAGTCCGAGCGAAGACGCCTGCCCTTGCAATCAGGACATACCGAGGGAGAAACAAGTTCTTCCAATGCCGCTCTGACTTTGTCGGAGGGCGCTTCGTTAAGTCGATCACGAAGCCAGCGAAGAGAGCCTTTCCAGGGACTTTCATAGGAGTAGAGTCCCTGACGGAAAGTTATCTGACCGGTAACTCCGTGAAAGAATCCGTCGCATACCTCTTTCGGAAGTTCGGCGAATGTAAGCTTCACATCCGCATTGAAATGTTTGGCGACAGCCAGTAAAGCACTTTTCAGATACGCAGATCCTTGTCGATCTACTGGTCCCAGGAAAGGCAGCTTGTCGATTGCGATGTTTACGTCCTGAATCAGTTTGGCCGGATCAACTTCGAGCACTGTACCCAGTCCGTGACAGCGTTTACACGCGCCGTAAGCGGAGTTGAAAGAAAACGAACGCGGCTCGAGCGGAGGAACGTTGATACCGCAAATTACGCAGGCCATTCGTTCCGAGTAAAGCTTTTCTTCGCCGTCCACGACGGACACGAGGACCGCTCCACCGGTAAGTTTCAGCGCCGTGCGGACAGATTCCGAAAGACGTTCTTTGATTCCGGGTTTGATCAATAGCCGGTCCACTACGGCTTCAATCGTGTGATTCCGCCGCTTGTCAAGATTGATCTCCTCATCCAGAGATAAGAGCTCACCATCCACACGCGCGCGCAGGAACCCATCCTTCGCCAGTTTTTCAAGCTCTTTCTTGAACTCGCCCTTTCGGCCGCGCACTATGGGCGCGAGAATCATCACCCGTTCACCCTCGGTGAGGCCAAGAACATTCTGAACGATCTGTTCGACGCTCTGTCTTGTGATTGCCGCGCCGCACTTGGGGCAGTGGGGTTGACCAATAGATGAAAACAGCAACCGCATGTAGTCGTAAATCTCTGTGACCGTGCCGACGGTTGAACGAGGACTGCGGGAAACTGTCTTTTGCTCAATGGAGATGGCCGGCGAAAGACCATCAACAGAATCGACATCCGGCTTTTCCAGTTGATCCAAAAATTGGCGCGCATAAGCCGACAACGATTCAACGTAGCGGCGCTGACCTTCTGCATAGATAGTGTCGAAGGCGAGCGAGGATTTCCCTGAGCCGGATAGGCCTGTGATGACGGTAAAGCGATCGCGCGGTATTTCGACGTTGATATTTTTGAGGTTGTGCTGGCGTGCCCCTCGTACTGTGATGCGATCTATTCCCATGGGATCAAAACTAAGCGGGTCGCTACAGATGCGAATATCGGTGACTAGCGAAACAGTCATTCTAGCCGAGTGCGGAGGAGGCAGCAAGTTGCCAATACGTGAAGTACTGACGCATTCGCCGAACTGGATTGTGAATAGCGGGGAACCGATCGCTTTAGTAAGTGCAAGCATTCAAACTGAATCGGTATCGATAGGTAAAGCAATCGTCTGGAGAGTCGTCAGTCTGGGGAATTAGATGGATAAAGGTATCCTATGGAACGAAATTCAAAGACATGGCAAATGGACAGGCTGGTCGCCAGTCCCATCAGCCGTGCCGTTCATGGAAGAGTTCGTTGATTATTTGGAGCGATTGATAGTCAGCTTCGCGCTGGTCTTGCCCTTGAAGTAATTTTCGCCTGTACCAATCAGCGTCAGACTCCCTCCGCTGAAAGTAAACCCCGGATTACATTTCCAGGCGTTCAAATCAACATCTCGGATAAGAAAAATTTGAGTGAGCACTTTGCCGGCGCTGTCGGGATTCAAAGTTTGCACATCCGTTTTCTGGTCTATAGAAGTGTTCTGGCCGAGACCGCCCCCGGTGCAGGAGTATGAACCGCCACCACCAAGCGTGATTTCATGTATTCCTTCAGGGTCAACGGCGATGAAGGTGACGGTCAAGCTTTCATCAGCTTTTTGATTGATAGTCCCGTCGCCCACAATCTCCTGCTGCTGGTTGCCGGGTTTGTGCAGGATGGACCACTTCACAATAGGCACAGTCGAGTCGGATGCGGGTTTGTTTGTCTTACAGTTGGAAAATGACAAGGCTTCAGCAAAAAGCATCAGCGTGAGAAGTCCAGGTTTTAGAAACATGATGATGATCCTCGGTCTGCGCAGTTTAGATCCGGCAGACAGTATGAAGTATGGATTAGAACCTAAACGAAAGTTCGCCACTCGTCAGCGAGGGTGCAAGGAATGACGAGCGCGGGCACGATATTCCTCAAGGAGGATGATGTCAATGCCAACTTTGGCCATCTTGACACTGTTCGCAAGCGAGTCCTAAACTCCTCGCATCACACCATAACCCTGGCTGGTAATAAACCCGGTGGACGAAAGCCCTAAACGTAACGGAAGTGAAGTGGAGTGAATCTTCCAAACGCACTAACGCTCCTGCGCATCTTCATAGTTCCGCTACTCGTCGTTGTTCTGCTCACCCCGTTTTCTGAAAACTGGTTTGGTTTGCCGAGACATATTTTTGGCGTCGCGCTTTTTCTTGGTGCTGCGATGACGGATTATCTCGACGGGCATTTTGCACGGAGTCGAAATCAGGTCACGCGTTTAGGACAACTCCTCGATCCAATCGCCGACAAGTTACTGATCTCCGCCGCTCTGATTTCACTCGTCGAAAATCAGCTGGCGCCTGCGTGGGCTGTCGTAATAATCATCGGCCGAGAATTTGCAGTAACGGGCTTGCGCTCGATTGCCGCTGCTGATGGTGTGGTGATCGCCGCGTCAAAAATGGGGAAGTTTAAGATGCTGGTCCAGGTCTTAACTGTAGCGTTGTTGATTGTTTCAAGCGTCGCCGGCAAGCCTCCGGTGGGAAACTTCGGACGACCCTTTCCCGCGATCGAATTTTGGTCAGTCCCGGAATTACGCGCTGCCTGCAACACCTTTTCGGAAGTGGGGCCACAACCGCGAGCGATTGGGCAGTACTCCTTTATACGGCTGGGCGAGCGATGCTTTGGTTAGTAGTAGTTTCGTCGTGTCTGTCGATGTATGGCTATTTCAGATCATTCTACCGATCTGTTCTCTCAAACAATCGAGCGGATTACGTGGGCAAGCAGCCGATCATTCCCGCAGTGCGCGATTGATTTCGAATTTTCAAACGATTGTCTGTTGGCCGCGCCCGTCTACACTCTAATAATTCTTAATCATCAAGCTCCTATTCATCTTCAGCGCGGCACTCTTTCGCAGGCAAGTGTTAAGATATCTGCAATCCTGACTGCGACTTGCGTTTTCGCAAGCGGGTTGTTAGTATCCGCATTTTGTCGGAATGCGCTATTTGTAGTCTATAGCGGGCCGGCGTAGCTCAGTTGGTAGAGCATCTGATTTGTAATCAGAGGGTCGGGGGTTCAAATCCCTTCGCCGGCTCCACTAAGCACTTGACAGGTTACGCAGGGGTGGTCGAGTGGTTAATGGCACCGGGCTGTAAACCCGGCAGGCTAACGCCTTACGCAGGTTCGAATCCTGCCCCCTGCACCAACAGGGCAAGGATGAAGTAGGAAGGATGAAGGATGAGAACGCGGCAACTTAACGCGCGCCGCTTTCATCCTTCCTACTTCATCCTTCATCCTTAGGTTTTTGGGCGGGTGTAGCTCAGTTGGTAGAGCATCAGCCTTCCAAGCTGAGGGTCGCGAGTTCGAATCTCGTCGCCCGCTCCATTAAGTACGACAAACTGTTAGTTTGTTCTGTTTGAAACTTTGGAAATTTCGGATATATCGCAAAGTTCGATTGACCCGCAAGTTAACAGCTTGCGCTCAGCAGCGCCCGCGTAGCTCAGGGGTAGAGCGCCTCCTTGGTAAGGAGGAGGTCATGAGTTCAAATCTCATCGCGGGCTCCACTTATTGATTAGCTCGCGTCCGAAAGTTACGGCAGAGATTGTTGCAATTGTTATCGACCAGTTATTAAAGAGGCCAATAAAGAATGTCAAAGGAAAAATTCGACCGCAGTAAGCCGCACGTAAACATCGGGACGATAGGGC
>JALYTI010000356.1 GCA_030854375.1 Acidobacteriota bacterium
ATGCCAAGATCAGGCACGCCAAAATTTCCTTCGAGTTGCGTCAGCTTCTCGAGGTCAACCGGGCCAATAATATTGACAATGGTGATCTCTTTTGGATCCGCAGCCAGCACTGCCAGGCCACTAATCGTGGTGCCGTTCGACATCAGATAGACCTCGACGCTGCCCTCTTTCTTACTGTTCACGTTCACAATTCTGTTCCACGCGGGACTCCGCAGTTGCGAACGAATTGATTCAAGATCCGCAAGCGTGTACTGGCCTTCGCTCTCAAACTGAAAGCTCTTCACGTAGATCCCTTTCAAGCCATTGACCAGCTCTTTTACGGAAACCTCTTCAGGATCATGAGTGGAAAGAAACTTCGCCGTCAGTTGCATCAGCCGCTCGTCAATATTGACGTCCACTGTCTCACTCGCTTTAGCGGCGAGGTAGTCAAGATTAGTGGTTTGAATCCTGGGATCCTGTGCCCTGGCGGTTGCAGCTGCGGCGATAGCCACGAGAGCTGCCAGCGATAAAACGTTCAGAAAGCGGTGGCAAGAAGATTTCATAACTACTCCATTCATCCTATCTTGTGTTGGTTGTGAATCACGTTTTCGGTGTTTGCGCCCTGGGTCTTCCTTTGTACGAAGTTGAGCTTAGAACTGGCGACGCGCAGCGCGAGCATTAATTGGATCTTTGCAGCTTCAGCCTCTCGAATTTCATTGGCGGCCAGCTCGGGCGTGCTCAATACGCCGCGGCGCGTGCGCCCTCGATTGCGCGCAAATATCTTCTCGCTAAGACGATGACCACCCGGATGAACCACCCGGTTTTTAGCGTGCGCGACTACATCAGCTTCGGTGCCATTGTCGTTGTTTTCACCTGGGGCTGCGCGTTGATTCTTATGGAGATCACCGGTGCGTGGCTCAACCGGAACCCCACTCACAACCGGCCTGTCTTCAGTTTTGGCTACTTCCGTTGTCTGCCTTCGCTGCAGACCTAACCACAAACCGAGGCCGAGCAGCATCACCGCGATGGTCGCGGCTACTGCCAAGCCCGTTGCGTAACGTGCCGCGAAATTTCGAAGCAGATTTGGCTTGAACAATGATGCTGGCCGCGCCGGAATTTCCAGCGGCCGAGGTTGATAGCGCAGCGTGCCGAGGACCTGTTCGAGTTGTTGTACCTCAGGATCTGGTTCGCCAGTTCGATCCCACAAGTAATCGTCGTTCATACGCCCTCCCTAAAGCCGAGCTTCGCGCGCAAAAGCTTCATTCCGCGGTGCAAATTGACGCGAACTGAAGCCGATGTCAGTCCGGTGCGCGTCGCGATTTCAGGACCGGTCATACCTTCAACCAACCTCAACACCAAGGTTTCCCGGTACGTGTCGGGAAGTGAGAGAATAATCTCGAGTATCTCCGCTGCTTTCGAGCCGCTTGAATCACCGCCCTCCAGGTCGTCGGTCACTTCAACTGTCTCGCGCGATCTTCTGTGAAAGTCCATCGCTCGATTGCGCGCTATCATGCCGATCCACGGCCCAAACGCTTCCGCATCGCGCAACGTGTGGAGTTTCGTGAGCGCGTGGAGAAAAATTTCCTGCACCATATCTTCGACTTCGCTTCGCGGCAGACGTGCCAAAAGAATTCCATGCACGAGAGGTGCATACAGTTGATAGAGCGAGCCATACATGTCGCGATCGCCCGCCAGGACTGCCTGGACCAGACGTGCCTCACGAGACGCGCCAGCCTCGGGCGCGACCCCGATAGCCTGCTGATCAATCACGGGTAATCCTTGCAAGGATTTGCCTTGACCGGTCATGAGAAGCACGTCCGCTGTGGCTTCGAGCTCATACATTGCGCTGTCTCATTCGAAGTTTCATAAGTCTGCCTGGACTCTGTTATGAAGTTGATCCGCCTGACGTGACTAAGACGGTAGAAAAGGGAAGAGTGTTAACAGAAGACTATTAAGATCGCCCGCTGTTAGGCGTAATTGATAACGGGAGACTTCCGCTCGCGGGATTTTCCTCCGAAGTTAGCGTCTTCATCTCGGAAGTGGGAAAAACAAGGCGCGTTCGCCATATGAAGATTGTCGACACGACCAGCGTAACCGTGCATGCCAAACCGCCTTCGATACCAAAGTTTCCACCGGTTAGCCAGGGCGGCCCGAGGTCAGTTCCGTGTAGCAATGGGTTCGGAGCAAGATCACTAATACCGCTGACGGGAAGACCGAAAAGAGATCCGAGCGCCCAGTTCCAGGCCCAGTGGATTCCCAGAGGAAACCACAAACTGCGTGTACGCAGATACGCAATTGCCAGCCACACTCCAGCCAGCACGAGATTCAAATAGGGAATGCCCTGCGTGAGGTTGGGGTTTCCGAAATGTAGTCCCGCAAAAGCAAAAGAGGTAATCAGAACTCCCAGTCCAATCAGCCCCGCCCGCGTCATCGTCTGCAATGGGTAGCCGCGGAACAGCGCCTCCTCCGCGATCGCCGCAAAAATGAAAAGCACGGCCGAGAACACCAGAGTCTGGCCCACTTTGAGCAATGCAGCGCGCCCCGATATGGTGAAGCTCAGTCCGCCCCCGACGGTGGCGATAACTGTTGCCGTGGCTAATGAGGCGACTCCGATCACCGATCCAATTAGGAGATCGCGCAGCCAGCCGGTATGAAACGACAAGCCCAGCGCGCGCCATGGCAGACCTTCAAGCCAGCGCGTACAAACAAACCCCGAAATTAGTGCCGCCGCTAAAAGTATTAGCCGAAATATGAAGTTCTCAAAGTAACCCCTCGCGCTTGGACTCGGTACGAATAGAATCAGCACTGCGTAGCCAATTCGAGCCGCCGTACTCAGTAGAAATAGGGAAGCAAGATAAATAAGAGCGAAGATCAATAATCGCCAACCGCTGCGGAGACGACCCGCGGGATTGATAAATACGGTTTGAAGATTCATCGGCTTCGACAAGTAGGACAGACATTCCTGTCTGTCTTTGGAGTGCGGCGGCTTGGCGCCGTCTTCGCTGGAGAATCTGACTGTTCTCTGTTTCTTCGCGCCGTTTAGATAGGGCACTTGTTCCCCGCAGCGCGGGGCGCACAAGTGCGCTTTCTAAACGATCTGGAATAGGAAGATGTTAGCGCGGGCATTCTAGACGATGACCCCGAATCTGCTAAGCGCCGGCGCGCGAAATAGGATAGCAAGAATGCCTGTCCCACCTCTGTATGGTAAACTCGCAATCACTTCTTCATGAACCATCAGCATGAAAATGCTCCCGCGCAATTGCCGGAATCGGGGTCGCGTAGGCTGACGCGACGTCGCCGCATCGTCTTGTGGACGCTGGGCGCAATCGTATTAGTGCTTCTTTCAATTATTGTTTCGCAGCAATTATGGCTATGGACCATCATTCCGCCCGACACAGCGTCCGACACTATCCTGCTTTACGCGTTGTCCACTCTCAACTTCGTAGCCTTTGTAGTTTTCTCTTTTATTTTTGTACGCAATCTACTGAAATTGCGGCGTGAGAGGCGGGAACGCCAGCTCGGGTCGAAGATAAAAACTCGACTCCTCGTGTACTTCATTGCGATCAGCTTCTTACCGATCATAGCGATGGCGGTTTTTTCCTATCTCTTTCTCAATCGAACGCTGGAGAAGTGGTTTGCACGTTTGCCGGCACGAGTGGTCAATGAGGCGCAGGAAG
>JALYTI010000357.1 GCA_030854375.1 Acidobacteriota bacterium
CTCCACGGCTCACCATTAATTCAATTCGGTAGTGAAAGGTTAGCTTGCGGCAGGTCGAGAGCCTGCCGTTTTTCGTTTTGATCAAGAAAGTCGCTAGATAGGTGAGACTGAATTTTTGGGTAGGGACAGGTGTATATTCCAATGCCAAAGGTTAATGTCAACGTAGCTAATGAGCTCATCTGGTACCAACCCCAGCGCTTCAAGCGCGAGTTTGAACTTTGTCGGGGTCAGGAGGTGTTGGGAAAACTTCAATTTCAGCCCGCTCCGGCCGTATCGTGGGGCTTTGCCAATCGCCATCAAGCGCTCGCTGAAACATCTGATGGCAGATGGAGCTTCTCGGTGACTCGTCATGGTTTCCTTGGTCTCAAAGCTAATATCAAAATCGAGGGAACGAATTCTGGCGTCCTTGATGCTGGATTCTTACTTCTCAACGGTGATCTTAAACTCTCTCAGATGCCCGCTCTCCGATGGGTCGGGGGTATGGCAAGGAGGAGTAGTGATTCCTTCCTGGATATGATGGGCTCTCCCGTCTTGCGCCTGGACCACGGGGATTTTTTTGAAAGGATCAATGCACGAGTCTCAATATTGTCTCCCACAGCAGCTCTCCCATTCGTGGCACTCCTGGCTTCTCTTGGGCTATACATGAGAATACTCATGAATAAGGTAAATCGATGAACGGTTGAGCTGCCAACACAAACGTGGAAGACCCTCTGTGCGGAAAACCAAATCTCCAGGCTATTTTCGGATGGCCTCCCAATCCAATTCACGGCAGAATCTTGTTTGGTATTTAGCTCCTGCACTCGGCACCGAGCTATTTGGACCTTGCCATCCCTGCACATGAAAACGATCGAGTAGATTGTGGAGCGCGATCATCGCGACGCCGGAAGCGGCGACCATGCGCAGTGGCAAATGGATCAGCAAGGCGAACACAATCATCGAGATGCCAATGACCCAGATAACCTGCATGACACCTAGAAATCGGTAATCGAGATTGAAGGTCACTGCGGTGCGTACCCAGGTAAACTCCAACACGATTAGCCATAAACCACGCGTAATCAGGAAGCGCGACAACTCGCTTTTGCTTTTGCCTCGAGCAAATTGCAAATAGGTACCAGTGCCGGCAAGGAATACAAATACCGGAGCGCAGAAGTGTGTGATCCAGCGCGTAAAGAACAGTTTCACGCTGGTATGCGCGAGGTCAGTGCGATCGAATCCTTGTAGAGCGTAACGGTGAACGAAGTCGCGCGTATGATCCAACATCATGATCACCATCACGATGCCGCGAAGCAGGTCAATAGAATCGATGCGGTTGCGGACAGGGTTAGACGATTGCTCCGCCGTAACAGGTAATGGAGTTCCTGCGGATAGGTCTTCGTAGTTAGGCTGGGCGCTCATTGAAAGGGCTACTGCGTTGCCGGCGTTTGAAATCGAAGCCCTGAGCTAAACCAACTCGATCTCTCGGGCCGAAAGCACTTCATCAAGCGACCGCAATTCACCGAGCGTCTCTCCGTTAACGGCCGCATCGATCTCAATCACCGCCATGGCTTCCCCGCCCCGCTCGCGGCGGCCCAGATGAAAGTGGCCGATGTTAACACCGCGCTCGCCCAGAATTGTCCCGACTCGGCCAATAACTCCCGGCACATCGCGATTGCGCATTACAAGCATGTGTCCCTGAGGTTTTGCCTCAATGTGAAATCCATCTATTTCAGTGATGCGACCTTCGCGCGCTTGTTCACCAAAACCGAAAATCGTTCCGGCCAGTGTTCGCTCGACGTTATTTCCTAAAACACGTGTGCGAATCGAGGGGACGAAGTCAGAGCCTGCGCGAAAGTAGCTGGTGGTTACATTTATCCCCCGCTCTTCAGCAATTAGAAATGCATTGACAGCATTGACTCGTGCGCTCACATCGCGGAGCAAACCGGCGAGAAACGACCTCGTCACCGGTGCGGCGTTTAGTTCTACAATTTCGCCGGCGAATTCCAGTCTGACTTCACGCACCGCGCTATCAACCAATTGCGCCTGAAACCTACCTAGCTTTTCAGCCAACTCTATATAAGGCCTAAGGATTCCTAATTCCTTGGTTCCCAACGATGGAACATTCACTGCACCCCGCAAAGCGCCGGTCAAGAGATAATCGCGCATCTGCTCGGCTACGGTGAAAGCGACACCCTCCTGAGCTTCCGCGGTCGACGCGCCCAAATGCGGAGTAACAATCACTGCGTCGAGCAACAAAAGCGGATGATCGCGCGCAGGTGGCTCCTGAGCGAAAACGTCCAGAGCAGCGCCCGCGACAATCCCGGATTTGATCGCGTCGTACAGCGCTTCCTCATCGATCAGCCCACCGCGGGCGCAGTTAATTACGCGCACGCCCTTTTTCATCATCGCAAACGCTTCGCGACCGATGATCCCCCTGGTTTCTGCCGTCAGGGGTGTGTGCACTGTGAGAAAGTCGGAGTTGGCAAACACCTCGGCCAGTGGGGCAAGCTCGATCTCCAGATCGCCCGCTTGCTCCCTCGCGAGAAACGGATCAAAGGCAATTATCTTCATGCCGAAAGCTCGCGCGCGGGCGGCAACCGCACGGCCAATTCGTCCCATGCCCACCACGCCCAGCGTTTTGCCTTGCAGCTCAACACCGATGAAAGACTTTCGATCCCAGTGGCCTGATTTTAGACTGCTGTTCGCTTGGGGAACGCGCCGGGCCAGCGCAATCAAAAGCGCGATCGTGTGTTCTGCGGTTGTGATGGTATTTCCATCTGGAGCATTCATTACGACAATGCCGCGCGCTGTGGCCGCCGGCACGTCGATGTTGTCAACTCCTACACCAGCGCGGCCCACGACTCGGAGTGCGGGGACTCGGTCCATTAACTGCGCGGTAACTTTGGTTTCGCTTCTCACAACCAAGCCGTGACAATCGCGGAGCGCTTCGGCGAGAGCATCGGGTGACAGCCCGGTTCTCTTCTCCACAATAAAGTCAGCGGCGCGAAGTGGTTGAAGTCCGCTGTCGCTCACCTCGTCGGCTACTAGTATCTTTGTTTGACTCATTGGTGCGCGGATTATAACGGTTTTCGTTTTGAAGTGCCGCAAAAGGCCGAAGGTTGAGATCGACTGGTTACTTCTGTTACTGCTTCACTTTCAAAAACATGTCTCTTTTTGGAGTGCGCTGACTTGTCAGCGCTTTTCGGCTACCATCGGTCACGGACTTTTAGTGCTGAAACTGCGCTTCTTTCGGCTGTGGCTGCCCGAAGGAGAAGAAAATTGGCGACTAGTCGCCGCACTCCAAAGAGGCATGTCTCTCAAAAAGGAACATTACGCATTTCTCTGTTGCGCCGACAAAACGGTATAAGATAGGGTCTCAACCGATCGACCGCAATTATCTGGACAACGTAGGGGAGTCAGTCAGAAGTGATCACGACCGTCTGTCTGGACAGCAACTCCAGGAAGTTTAATGAAAACTGCAACGCAGCTGACATCAGCGAACTGCGCGCTGAAGATCAGAATATTATCTGGGCCGACGTAAGTGATCCGACGAGCCAGGACTTTGAAGAGCTGGCCGAAGAATTTGGCTTCCACCACCTTTCAATTGAGGACTGCCAAAACGCCCATCAGCGCCCCAAGGTCGAAGAGTATACGGGTTACTATTTCATGGTGCTCTAC
>JALYTI010000358.1 GCA_030854375.1 Acidobacteriota bacterium
AATCTAGACTGAGCCCAATGTCAAAGCCTCAACAAAAAGCTCCGCCGCCGCTGGGCGACATGAGTAAGGATGAGTTTCGCCGGTTTGGTCACGAGTTAATCGATTGGATAGCGGACTACTTCGAGAACATTGAAGACCTTCCCGTTCTGGCTCAAATTGAGCCGGGAGATTTGAAGGCCCAACTCCCTGCGGAGCCACCGCAAAAAGGCGAACCGATGGAAGAAATCCTGGCGGATGTCGACAAGCTAATCGTACCGGCCCTGACACACTGGAGCCATCCTTCGTTTTTCGCCTACTTTGCTACATCAACGTCGGCGCCTGGCATCTTTGGCGAACTCCTGAGCGCGGCGTTCGACAACAAGGCAATGCTGTGGCGCACGTCGCCCGCATCAACAGAACTGGAGGAAGTAACACTCGACTGGCTGCGACAGATGATGGGCCTGGACGCGGGCATGACCGGCATCATCTACGACACCGCGTCGGTCTCGAGTATGCACGCCATCGCTGCTGCCAGGGAGGGCGTGGAGCTGCACATTCGCGAACAGGGAATGAGCGGTCGCAATGATCTGCCGTTGTTGCGCGTCTATGCTTCCGAACAGGCACACTCATCAATTGAGAAGGCGGTTATCACGCTCGGTCTGGGCCAGCGTGCCCTCAGAAAGATCCCGGTTGACAGCGAGTTTCGCATGAATGCTGCGGCGCTGGCCGCCGCCGTGGAGGAAGATAAGCAAAATGGAATCGTGCCGTTCTGTATAGTGGCGACCGTCGGAACTACTTCAACCTCCAGCATCGATCCCGTTTCTGAGATTATTCCCATCGGTGAGAAGCATATGATGTGGCTCCACGTCGACGCGGCGTATGCAGGATCGGCCGCGGTAGTCCCTGAATTCAGAGATATTCTCAATGGCTGCGAGCGGGCGGATTCCCTTGCAGTCAATCCACACAAATGGTTATTCACGCCGTTTGATCTCTCAGTGCTGTATTGCCGCCACCTTGACCTGCTCCGCCGCGCCTTCTCATTGGTGCCTGAATACTTGCGCACGCCGGAGCAGGAGCGCGTGCGCAGCGGATCGGACTATGGTGTGCAACTAGGTCGTCGTTTTCGCGCGCTCAAGTTATGGATGATCATCCGTTACTTTGGCCACGAAGGCTTGGCGGCGCGAATACGCGAACATTGTCGTCTGGCAAAATTATTTGCTTCCTGGGTGGAAGAATCGCGCGACTGGGAGTTGATGGCCCCGCGGCCACTGGCGTTGGTTTGCTTTCGTGCTTGTCCGCCACTGGATGCGGAATCCGAGGCCGCTCGCAATCGCCGGTTCGACGTCCTGAACGAAGCGATCATGCACGGTGTAAATGCTACGGGAAAAGCGCTGCTATCTCATACGAAGCTAAACGACAAGGTTACGTTGCGACTTTCCATCGGAAATATTCGCACCACCGAAAAACATGTGCGGCAGGTTTGGGACTTGCTGAATGAGCAACTACAGTTACTCTCAACTCAATCGTGAGGGAGACTTCCCATGTGGCGAACGACAACTTCCAGCCTGCGGAACAGGCTCAACACAAAGTTATTGCGGAACTGAGACCCGAACCGAACTCGAGCCGACGGCCAGCCTAAAGATCGATCCAGAGTGGTAACTCAAAACGATTTAACTATGCGTGAAACTCCGATGAAAGTGTTTTCGATGATCGCGGCCGCGATAATTGCCAGTACATCATTCACCGCCGTTATTTCTCAAACACGTCGGACATTCATGCCAGGCGACATCCTGCGTGTCGCCAATGTGAGTGATGCTCAGATCTCGCCCAATGCTCAATGGGTCATTTATACGGTCTCCACTGTGGAAGGCAACGAGACGCTGAACACTCTGTGGCTCGCACGCGTCACTGCAGACTTTGGCGCAGTGCCAGCCTCGACTTTGCCGGCGACTACTCAGCGGCGGACGTCCGAATGGCCCAGCGCGACATCTACCGCAACGCCTCTGCTTGCCTCGGCTTGGAATGCGTCAAATCCTCGTTGGTCTCCTGACAGCTCGACCATCGCCTTTCTGGGAAATCGCAACGATCAGCCTGGAATCTGGATAGTGAGCCCTACTAATTCCGAGCCGCGATTTGTCGCGCCCCTTACTAGTACAAACTTCTTCATTACGTATGCGGGTGAGCCGCTCGCCTGGGCGCCAGACTCAAAGCGCATTGCTTATGTTTCGGCAACTGAAGAATCCCCATTGCCCGACGATCCAAAAGTTATCGATCGCATTCAATACAAATCGCGAACCTCATTCTCCGACAACCGGCGCACGCATGTCTGGATTACCGCCGTTGAAAAACCTGAGCCCCGGCAACTTACTTCGGGGCCGTTCTACGATCATGCAATCACATTTAATCCGAAGGGCGAGGAAATAGCCTTTCTCTCAAACCACGAAGCGGATCCGGACGCGAATAATAATTCCGACATCTTCGCAGTCGACCTGCATGGAGAGCTGCGTCAGATTACGCAGACGCGAGGTTGCGAATACGAACCTACCTGGTCACCAGATGGGAAGTGGATCGCCTACACCGCGACCAGGCGGGATATAACAACCATCGACAGCATCGCCGAAGATGCCCACGTTTGGGTGACTGACGCTGCCGGCAGTAACCAGCGAGAATTGAATGCCGAGCAGGATCGTCGTGCTCGTAGCCCCCAATGGTCCGCAGATAGCCAGTTTGTGTTTTATTTGGCGGGCGACGAAGGATGTACCTCAGCTTTTAGCGTGGCCGCGAGCGGGGGTCGCAAATCCTTTCAAATTTTCGGCGACATCCTCGATCGAGAGAAATTTTACCTCGCAGCGAGCAATCCTGGTCTCAGACCACCCAGAAACCAGTATCAAGTGACTGGCTTCAGTGTCGCTCACAAAAGGAATCCGAGCCGGAGTGTAGAGTTGCAACAGGCCGATCCGACAGCGGGTTCGCTCCTTGCATTTACACTCAGCGCCGCCACTTTGCCGGGTGAAGTTTGGCTGCAGAGGGCGTGGGCAGACGGCCGACGTTTAACTCGACACAATGACGGCCTGGCAAGTCATTCCGCTCTCATCGAACCTGACGAGTTTAAATTCCAGAGTTTTGATGGCACACGCATTCAGGGTTGGTTAATGAAACCAGCCGGCTGGCGCGAGGATCGAAAGTATCCACTTATTCTCAGCATTCACGGTGGGCCCCACGGGATGTACGGCTGGGCTTTCAATCCGTCGTTTCAGGTGTATGCAGCGCACGGTTATGCAGTCCTCTATCTGAATCCGCGCGGATCCACGGGCTACGGGCAGAAGTTTAGCGACGGCACATTGAACGAATGGGGTGGTGGCGATTACAAAGACTTGATGGCTGGAGTAGATAGCGCGCTGCGAAAATACTCCTGGATCGATCAGGATCATATGGGCGTGACGGGAGGATCCTATGGCGGTTTTATGACCAACTGGATAATTACGCAAACCCCGCGTTTTAAGGCCGCCGTCTCCGTGGCGAGCGTTAGTAATTTGATTAGCTTCTATTCCACTTCGCTTTATCAGGATCTGATTCATGCGGAGTTTGGGGGTTTTCCCTGGGACAATTACGATCTCCTGTGGCAATGGTCGCCGCTGCGATACGCCAAGCAGGCACAAAC
>JALYTI010000359.1 GCA_030854375.1 Acidobacteriota bacterium
CTGACCACAAGATGCTGTGCTTGCTTCTGTCTTGTGGGCTAGAGTAAACAGCGCACAACATCTTGCTATATAAACGTAAATGCCCACGATGTCAACAACTTATTGCTGTTATGGTAAAAAAATATTTTGCGTAGGAGCGCTCTTTGTTCGTGATTAGCAGATGAGATCCTCACGCAGCGCGATCATAAAGCATCGTCCGTGCGAGTTCGCTTGAATGGTGAGAGTCTCGCTAACACGCAGCGCGAATAGTTCTTCGTGCTTTGTTTAGATCGCTAAAGCAATGAGTGCGTTTCGATTTTAGTGCGGGTGGCAGTTGCTACCTGAACAGAGGCGTGAAGATCCATCCATCGTGTCGATCAATCCCGTAATAATAAATCACAGAACGGCTCTTGTTGCTACTCGCAACACCGATGAAAGATGTGGCAGACGTATTATCGTCAGAAGACGACGGGCCAGTGAGGGTGGTGCCTAGTGTCGGCAACACCGGCGGCGCCATAAGTTGTTCTACTGCTTTAAGTTGCTGGTCGTTGGTAGGTGGCCTGTAGTTTCTCGTATACAACAACAGAGACCGCTGAAAGTCGGCTAACCCTGATGAGCGAGGACGGATTAAGTTCCATTGACCTGAATCTGAAAGAGGATCACGCGCCGCAGATGGTCGCAGTATCTGAACTTTTTTTGTACCACTCGACAAGCCCTCGAGTAATTGATCGATCGAGGTGGGCAGCGCAGCATCACCAGGGCCGACTCTGCGTTGCTGATAAGAATAGTAAACACGAATCGCTTCAGCCACTTGTTCGCCGCGAAAGATCGTTTCCATCTCTCTCTCTCGCTGGCTCTGCTGACGGATGCCAGGTGCTGCGGCCATCGCAAACAGGGCGAGCACGGTCATCACCGCGAGGAGGGCAACAAGCGTATAACCCTCTTCAGATCGCAGCTCTGAGCTTGCCGGGCGGGCCCGACGCGCTTTCAGGACTCTAACCGCCAAAGGCCATATCTTGTGGTGTGGTCCATCGCTAAGGTTCATCGTCTTCGCTTTCCACTTTCGGCGTGGGCCTCACCAGGGGATTGCCTCTATCGGCCTGGTTAGACAAAGGAAGCGTATGTTTGATCTTCAGATTCGTGTCGACGAGGACTAGTTCTTTCTCCGATATGCTCGTAACGCGAAACCTTCCTCCCAGAACATCGCCACGCTGAGCGTTCAGCGTGTCTTTGTTTCCTTTGTCTTGAAGTATAGCCGTGTCGATGTGCCGGAGAGTGCCAATAATTCCGACGTAGTTGTAGTTAGGTGTTGGTGGCGCTGCCACGTTAAGAGTTGCGGAATTTGAATAGAGCTTGCCGTCAGGAGATCGTAGCATTACCTGACGCCCGCCCGGGTTTGCGATAACTGCAGCGGGCACGGTCGCGGAAACTTGCTGCGGGCCAAGGTATCGGGTCGGCAACTCATTATTGTCGATTAGAACTCGGGTCTGGGAAGTGAATTTGTCACCGGCAATCTCCAGAGTAAAGTCTCCGGTCCGCGCATAAACAGTAGCGGGTGAAAGGTTTGCAAGTAACACCGGAGGAACAGGTGTGGGCGTTGGTGTAGGAATCGAAACTACCGGGACAGGTGTCACTGGAGGTTCGTAATAAACAAATATATTACGTCTTGCTTCCGGTGCCGACACCTGCGAGTCCTCATAGTTAACGGGCCGCAATCGATCCAGCGTGTCAGCGGTCACTTCGACGGCCGTCGCCGGTGGAACTTTATTGGTAGTAGTGCGCGTGATCGCAGAAGGGGTCGATTGGTTGGTGTTACGTTGTGAAACTTTTTTGGCACTACTGCCAAAACCGAAAAGCGCCCACCACAGGAAGAGAATGGAGACAAGCCCGAGAATGCCTGCCACGATCAACTTCTTTCGCTCACCGGGATTTTGAATGTCTACCTTCTGCATACCAGTTTTTAGTTTCCTGTGGAGGCTGAAGTGCTTTCTTCAGCAGGGGTACGTTGGAAGTAAGTGGCCATTTCCAAACGCAGGCTCACAAGAGATCCACGCGCTCCACCTGTTGAACTTCCATCAGCCGAAGGCGAACTGTTCGTTTCAGTCGAACGCTCCAACTCGACGCTGTTGATAATCACGAACTGCCTGTTTGTCTCCAGGTCACGAACGAAACGACGGAGGTTTTGATACTGTCCCTCGACCGTCAGACTAATGGCGATGCCGGGGTAGATGCTTTGCCATTTTGTACTTCCCGATCTTGAGCCAGCCGTTGCTACCTTCGACCCAGTCGCTGCAAGCGGCACATAGGTAGGGCCAGACGTGTTGCGCAATCCATTCTTGCGAATGAGCTGGTTCAGACTATCGTAGAGGCCCATGCGCCCACTGTTAGCCCCTACGAGTCGCTTGCCTTCGAAAGCCTCAAGACTCTGTGTGATGTTTTGAACAGTTGCCTCTGTATTTTGCCCCTGTCGAACAAACTCTTGTGAGTTTCGCAACTGACTTTGTAATAGTGAGCGTTCAGCGCGCAGCGCCTCGAGACGAGAGCGAGCAGGCAACAAGAAATAGAGATAGGCGACAATCACCAGGACCAGGATCAGAAGACTGCCGGCGAGTCCGATGAGCTCTGCAGGACCCAAAACCTGTTTTTGTCGCGACAGGTTGAGGCGTTGAAGCCGCGTTCGAGTGACCGTGCTGCTTGTTGTTTGACGAACTGGAGCGGGTTGTTCACTCATCGGACGGCTCCTTCGTTCGCGTTATCCACTGGTATGGCAGAAGCCACAGGCGGTGTGTCGGTCGGCGATCCGGCGCGTGGTTGATACACCACAAACAGCTCATACTCGGCGCCGGTTTCTCCTCGCCCTCGCTGCAAATTCTGCGAGCGCAGTTCTGCATGGAAGATGCCGGCACGATCCATTTCCGCAATCATGGCTGTTACGGTAGCCGGACTCTTTGCCACGACGGTGAGTTCTAATTCGGCGAGCGTCTGTTCACCTCGCGTACTTACTCCGCGCACAGCTATTCTTTTCACCCGCACGCTTCCCGGAAGCGCTGACTCCAGATCTGCAAACAGCCGCGACCACGAGAAGTGCTTGCGATCAACGAGCGCATGAGCAGCGTCGAGTGTCTGGAGTTGCTCCGGCGTTAGAGAATTCTTCACCGCTTCAGCTTGTTGCCGAAGCGTCTGCGCCTGTTGGCCCATGATGTTGATGTCGTTCTGTATAGAATGGGCCTGTGCTTCAGACTGCCGGGTACCGCTCACGATGAAAATCAGGGATACGAAGGAAATAAGAACGACGGCGGCCGTCACCACCCAGGGCAACGCGCGATTGTTGAACGGTTTGCTCGCCAGATTGAGTTTAGTAGGCATGGGGTCTGCAAAGCGAAAGCGTGGGAGACTTCTCGCAAAGTTACCAGAGAAGGATACACGGCTCAATTATGAGGACGCAACCGAGCCCGAAACCAGGTGGCCCCTTGAACTTACACGCTGCCGGCGAGCGAGCGTTTCATAAAGAAAGGGATTTTCTGCGAAGGCTGGGGAATATTACGTTCCTCGACGGGGAGGTAAGGGGCCTTCCGTCATGGCCAGCGACGGGCGATAAGCGCAAACCCGGTTCCTGCCGCTTCGTTTGGCTCGATAAAGCGCCGAATCGGCCAGTTCT
>JALYTI010000360.1 GCA_030854375.1 Acidobacteriota bacterium
CCACAACACCGAGTGTAACTCTCCATTGCGGTGCGCCCAGGGCGAGCGCTCCTTCGCGCAAGCTGTGTGGGACGAGTTTGATCATCTCTTCTGTTGTTCGCGCAACAATCGGAATCATGATCAAAGCGAGGGCGATGCCGCCGGCGAGCGCCGAGAAATGTTTCAGCGGCACAACGACGATCGTGTAAACAAAAACGCCAGTAACTATCGATGGAATTCCCGTCAAAGTATCGGCCATGAATCGAACCAGGCTGCCAAATCGTCCCGAGCCAAATTCGGAGAGATAAATACCGACAGCGATGCCGAAAGGAAGGCCGATGGCGGAGGAAAGCCCGAGCAACACCAGAGTTCCCAGGATCGCATTGCCAATTCCGCCGCCTTCTCCTACCGGCCGCGGACTATCAACCAGAAAACGGAGATTGAGCGAACCGATGCCCTGCATGGCAATGTAAACCAGAATTATTAGCAAAATCCCAACCGCCGTTAGGGTGCAAAGCGCGGTGAGCATCGTCATCGTTGCGCTGGTGCTGCGGCGTAGCTGATCAACTCTTCTCATTACTTTTTTTGTAACGCAAACTGTTAGTTTGCGATTGCGGTTTTTCGCGCCTGGCTTGAACGCAAACTAACAGTTTGCGCTACATCAGGCGGCGCCGCCCACCCCACTTGTTTTCCGAGTTACGTTCCACACCAAAACTCGGGCGATCGCGTTCACAACAAATGTTACTAAAAATAGTATTAGCCCCAACTCAACTAGAGCGCTCAGATAAAGATCCTGGGTCGCTTCGGTAAACTCGTTAGCGATAGCAGAGGCGATGGTATATGACGAATCAAATAGCGAGGCGCTGATGTGTGCCCGGTTACCTATGACCATTGTGACAGCCATCGTTTCACCAATCGCGCGACCCAGACCCAGTATTACGGCGCCGGCTATTCCGGGGGCGCCATTTACCAGTACAACTCGCGTGGTCTCCCATTTCGTGGCTCCCAATGCCAGGGCTGCTTCACGTTGCGTAGTGGGCACGGCTGCCAGCACGTCTCGCACAACTGCCGAGATAATGGGCGTCACCATAATCGCGAGAATCACTCCGCCCGTAAGTAATCCGATTCCCGTGATAGGTCCGCGAAAAAGCGGCAGCCACCCAAACCAGTGCTGTAGTGCAGGCTCCACGTGAACGCGAAGAAACGGGGCCAGCACAAAGATTCCCCAAAGACCGTAAACCACGGAAGGAATAGCTGCCAGGAGTTCAACAAGAAAGGTTACTGGACGGGCGAGATATCGAGGCGCCTGCTCTACGAGGTAGATAGCAATCCCCACCGAGAGCGGCACGCTGATAACAAGGGCAATCAACGACGACACAATGGTCCCATAGATAAATGGGAGCGCTCCAAATTGACTCTTTACCGGATCCCACTCCCTGCCCGTTATGAAACTGAAACCAAATTGATGAATTGAGAGCCTTGACTGGGAAATCAAAGCAAAGATCATGGCGCTTACAATCAGAAGCATCAGGACCGCCGCAGCCAACAACAGGCTACGAAATATGGCGTCGCCTCTGTTACCTGTAGGCGATAACGCGCGTCGCAAGTCCCAGGAAGAAGTCTTCAATGCAGAATCGGGAATCATGAATGCAGGTGACTGGTTCGCATTGTGCTGAACTGGATCAGTGCCGTTGAATTGCGGCTCTGCCGCCGCACCAGTGCGGTAAGGCTCCGCCTTACCGTTAGGATCCTAATTGAAGGAGGCTGCGCCTCCGATTCGGTCGAGGCGCAGCCTCTAAAAAATTAATCGTCTGCCGGTAAGGCAAAGCCTTACCGCACTGCACGGCGGCAAAGCCGCGAGGGTAACGCGGAGCGTTACCGCGCTGCGGCAAAGCGCACATCCGACAATCGGAATTTCAAACCTGGGCGTTACCTAACTTCTCCCCATTATCAGTCCTATCGCAGTGGCCGCCCACCCGAAGTTATTAAATTGATCTTGGCTTCGGCGCGTTTGACGATCTCCGCAGGCAGTGGAGCGTATTGCAGGCCCGCTCCGTACTGCTCACCGTCGTGGATACTCCACCAGAGAAAATCAACCAAAGCTTTCCCTTTGTCGGCGTTTTTCTGATCTTTGTATGCAAGAATGTAGGTGTAGCTGGAGATCGGATAAGCGTTCTCCCCGGCCGCATTCGTTATCGAGACTCGCAGGTCTTCCGGCGTTTGCGCGGAAGCTGAAGCTGCCGCTGCGGTCACCGTGTCGGTTGAGGCCTCAACATACTTGCCACTCCCATTCTTGATTAACGCGACCGGGAGTTTGTTCTGTACGGCGTAAGCAAGCTCCACATAACCAATTGTGTTTGGCTGTTGTTTGATCTGACCGGTAACGCCTTCGTTCCCCTTGCCACCCTGACCCACGGGCCATTTGGGTGATTTGTCGGTGCCAACATTCTCTTTCCATTCCGGACTTACCTTTGAAAGATAATCGGTGAACACGTACGACGTGCCGCTGCCATCGGCACGATGCACCACCGTAATGTCCGCCGCCGGGAGGCTGACGCCGGTATTGTCCTGTTTGATGTGCTGGTCGTCCCACTTCTTGATCTTGCCGAGAAAAATGTCTGCCAAAGTTTCCGGGGAGAAGTGAAGGGGTTGAGTGATGGAGGCAACGTTATAGGTGACAACAACCGCTCCAAGAACTGTCGGGATGTGAAGAATTTCTCCAGGAGCTGCCTTTAAGTCGGCATCGGTCATGGGTGCGTCCGATGCGCCGAAGTCCACTGTCTGCTGCTGAATTTGCTTAATGCCCCCACCCGATCCGATCGATTGATAATCGATCCGGACATTCGGATGGAGTTTGCCGTATTCACTTAGCCACTTCTGATAAAGCGGATTCGGAAAGGTCGCGCCTGCGCCCTGCAAGTGAATAGGAGATGAGCTTGTTCCGGCGCCAGTACCGCCGCCGCTACAAGCAAGACTAAATAGTGCGAATGACGCGATTAAGAAAACAACAGCGATGCGCTGAGATTTCCAGGCGACTGTGCAGGGGAGCATAAGTTTCTCCAAAAATGTAATAGGTTTCCGAAGTAAGAATTTAAGCGTGGAGTGTTACATCTATCTGAACTTTGGCTGAATTCTCTGTTAACACTCGAGCACTTAGTTTTCGTGGGGAGTGTCGCGCGGAATGTTAGAGCGGAAGGAAGGGTTGATGAGGTAAGCGGGAATCAGGGAACTCCTTGGAGTGCGGCGGCCTGGCGCCGCTTTTGGTTGAGAGGCATTCAATACTGAAAAGCTGCGACAAGTCGCAGCACTTCAAAGGCCCTGGGCTGCTGGCCTAAGGCTTTTACAGTCCGCGCCTTTGGCGCTTCGGAAAAACACACGGCACGGGCGTGGGCTTTCTGAGTGCCACCTGCGGGGCAGGAACCGATTCAGGTTGTGGTCGCGCGACTTGATTCCAACAACTTTGCCGCTTCCGCAGCTTCAGGCACTTCAACCAGGCGCCCTGTTCTGACGTCATATATGTATCCGTATATGGGAATCTCATGAGGAACTAACGGGTGCGACCGGATTCGTCGGACGTCGGCCATCACGCTCTGGGTTTGATCTTTAATCGTGAGCCAGTCTACATAATCGCCCTCAGTTGAGCCTGGTCCAGTCC
>JALYTI010000036.1:0-6673 GCA_030854375.1 Acidobacteriota bacterium
AACTCAGCCCTGGCATCAGTGCAATCCTTGCGACTCGTTGATTGTTACGGAATGGTCAACCTGTCGGCTCAGTTGCGAATACTTTGAAGGGCCGAACAGGCGAGCCCGGACGGGCGCGGGAAACCGAGTTCGAAAAACGACATCCCAGAATGCATTGGTGATGCCGTATCCCCGATCGATTCCCTGGGAGCTGTGGTGATAAAGATGAGATTTTTTGATGTGCCGAAAGTAAGAGTTTTTAAAGTTGTAATAATGCATGGAGTGGTGAATCCACTCTTCTGCGACATAGCACTGGACCACGCCCGCCAAAAGCATGGGGCAAGTGTATGTTGGGAACAGAAAACTCACCGGTACCGCGACTAAAAAAATCGGAAGCAGATCCTTCACCTGGCCGTTTATATGTTCACCATCGAATGGTCGCTCATGATGTCCGAAGTGCGTAGGGTCAAGGTACCTGTGGGTCAAGTAAGTGAAATACTTCTTGTACTTCCTTTGAGACATTTTCCAATGGCGGTGAAATACGAAACGGTGGGACGTGTATTCCGTAAACGTCCATAACGGAATTCCTCCGAGAAAGAAAGCCAGAGCCACGTAAGGATGGTCCGTTCGCAAGCCCAGCACCAACAGGATGGCGCCACAAACGGTGTAGAAAGCAGTTACCCGATACAGCTTGCGTCGGGAAATTGCAGCTTGCTCGCGTTTGTAAGCGCTAACAGGACGAATACCAGGGCGGCGGACGGCGCTCATGAATCTCTCCCTAAAGTCTGAAAGGCTGTGAGTCTTCTCCCTTGAGAGCAGGAATCTTATCATATTGTTTTCCCAATCCTGAAACTGTTGACAGCAGATAAAAACAGCTCCTATATTCCAACCATGCAGTCCCCGAAATTCATGTTGCGTGGATTCAAGCGACCCCGTGAGGTGGCGTCGCTGGCACTCGGTAAACTTGAGCAGCAAGTCCTGGACGAGGTATGGAATCGTCGTGAGCTGAGTGTGCGTGATGTTTACCTGGCATTCGGTGAAAGCGTTGCCTACACGACGGTGATGACCACTCTGGATCGTCTCTTCAAGAAAAAGCTGCTCACGCGGCGAAAGGTTAGTCGCGCGTTTGTCTACCTGCCTGCTGTCTCGAGGGAGGAGTTTGAGCAGGGGATTAGAGAAGACGTTATTGACGGACTGCTCGGTCAAGGCGCAGACGCGGTGCAACCGGTCCTTGCCTGCATTGTGGATACTGTAAGCGAAACAGATCGCCAGTTGCTTGACGAGCTCGATCGCTTGATCAAAGAGAAACGAAGAGAGTTGAAGCAAAGGCGCTGATTGATGTTCGAACTTCTTGGATTCTCATTGTTGCTGGCGGGGCTGCTCACTTTCAACAGTCTTGCCTCGCTGTGCATGGCCGCACTGTGGCGAATGGCTGGTAGAGGCACGAGTAGGTGGACGGCTGAATCGCGGGCTCGATTGCTGTTTTCTTTGCGACTGCTACCCGCGGTTCTCGCTTTTCTGTCAGTCGCGCTATTACTGTTACCTTCCTATCTCGCCTATGAGCCGCGTCATGCGGCGGAAACAGTAAGTTTCAAACTTGGGCTGCTGGCCTTCTTATCTGCTACCGGGATCGTCCTTTCTATTTATCGCGCGATTGCTGCTCACAGAGCTACCTCGAAACTGACTTCGGATTGGCTGAGGCACGGTGAGCCCATTCAAATCCCCGGAATTGACATTCCGGCTTATAGAATCGAGCATGCGTTTCCACTTATAGCCATCGTAGGTTTCCTCCGCCCGCGACTATTCATAGCGTCTCAAGTGCTGAACATGCTCAGTGCTGATGAACTCTCGGCGGCGCTGGCCCACGAGAGTGGACACCTCTCGGCCCGCGACAACGTGAAACGTAGCTTATTACAAGCCTGCCGGGATGCTTTGTTGATTATTCCCAGTGGCCGGTTACTTGATAAAGCCTGGTCGGAAGCTTCTGAAGAGGCGGCCGATGAAAATGCCGCCCGTCAGGGAAACAACGTAGCGCTGGATCTGGCCTCGGCCCTGGTCAAGATTGCTCGAAGTATTCCCCAGGGCGCAAGACCAACAATGCCGGCGGGAGTTTTTCTGCTCGGTGATGAAGAGGCGAAAGGCATTAAGTCGCGGGTGAGAAGGCTTATCGCTCTTGCAGCTACGGAATGCCAGCCCCGTTCCCGTCATGAGAGTTTCACCAAAGTATTCATCTGGGGTCCGGTTAGCTTGCTGTTAGCCCTCCTGGTCGTGACCACCACAAGTCCCGTTCTCTTATCCAAGGTCCACTCCCTCATCGAACACGCAGTTTTTACGTTGCGATAATTGTCGTCACATAGATCCGCATAACTCTTCTGGCTACGATGACTGGTAGTAGTTTCCAGCAAACGTTAGAGTTTCGCGATTTCCGAGGCTTCAATCCGACCTCTGATGAGCGTCGCTCCTCCAATTTGAGCACGAAAAGAAATAGTTATGAGAACTTGTAAAACGTTTTCCTTTTGGACACGCCTGATCATTGCGACGTGTCTAACCATGATCCTCGCAACTGCGATTTCGGCTCAACAAACGTCCGGAAGCATCAGCGGAACTGTGAAGGACCAGAATGGTGCGGTCGTCAGCGGCGCGGAGGTGTCGCTGGTGCACCCCCAGCAAGCCGTCCTGAGAACCACGACGACAGACGCTAGCGGGCGATTCAAGTTCGAGGGTATAGCTCGCGGTTCATATGAGTTACGGGTCAGTCGTCCTGGGTTTGCCGCTCACCGAGTATCAATACTCCTGAGCCAGGGAAGCGTCGAAGTAGATGTTGCGCTGGTAGTGGCGCCCATTACGGATCAAATTACCGTTACGGCCGAAACGGGCCAGGCCCAGGACAAAGATCGTGTGCCGCAGGCTGTAAATGTCATTCCTGAAAACACGATCCTGCAACGCGCGACGGCAGTCCTCGCACAAGTAGCCGACGAAGAAGTCGGTGTTTCGTTACAGCGCACGAGTCCAACTATCGGAGCAATTTTTGTACGCGGTCTCACGGGAAAGAATGTCGCTACATACATTGACGGAGTACGTTATACAACCTCAACCGGGCGCGGTGGCATTAATACTTTCTTCAATCTAAACGATCCCAGCAGTCTGCGTGCAGTGGAGATTCTTCGCGGGCCAAACAGCGCACAGTACGGCTCAGACTCGCTGGGAGGCACGGTCCATCTTGTTTCGCGTACGCCACAGTTTGGTTATTCGTCGCCCGAAACTCACGGTGAAGTTAATACCTTCTTCACAAGCGCAGATCTTTCTTTCGGTGGGAACACGCTGGTCACTTATGGATCCAGGAGATTCGGCTTGCTGTTGAATGCCGCCGCTCGTCGGGTAAACACACTGCGACCGGGTAACGCCCTGGATCCTCACTCGGCACTTACTCGCTTTCTTGGATTGCCGTCGAACATACTCGGCAATCGATTAACGGATACAGCTTTCACACAGTACGGCGGGTTGGTTCGCCTTAACTATGCGCCGCGGTCTGATCAGCAATTGATCTTTCATTACCAACGCGGACAACAAGACGGAGGCAAGCGTTACGATCAAACAATCGGTGGTGACGGAAATCTGATCGCCGATCTGCGCAACCTGATGAATGACTTCTTCTACGGACGCTATTTGAAACAGAGTTTGGGATTTTTTGACAATCTCTCGGTTACATTCTCATACAACGCACAACGCGAAGAGCGCGTAAACCAGGGTGGGCAGGGAGATCCGCGGGGCGGAATAACACATCAATATGAGCGTACACGAGCGATTGGTCTCAATGGATTCGTCGACAAGCAACTAGCCCTCGGGCACACATTCCTTGTGGGTGCCGACTTCTATCGCGAGACTGTTAAAGCGCCTGCCTTTACCGTAAACCCGGTGACAAATACCGCGACGCTTTCGCGGCCGCGTGTGCCCAGCAGCGCTCATTATGAGCTCTACGGCTTTTTCCTGCAGGACACCTATGAAGCCATCCCCAATCGAGTACGCCTGAGCGGTGCGTTGCGATTCAACGGTGCAACTTATTTATCAAGTGCCGCGAACAGTCCAATCGTCAGCGGCACACGGTTGTGGCCTGATGACAGCCTGCGAGTTCACGATTTTTCCGGTCGAATTGGTGCAGTGGTTACACCGATTGAACATTTTAATCTTGCCTTCAACTATAGCCGCGGTTTTCGGGCACCAAACATTACAGATCTCGGAACGCTGGGTTTGACCGGTGATGGCTTCGAAGCTGACTTCGCCAGCGCGTCGGCACTCGGAGGCACGATTGGGACGACCGCCGGTCCGACTGCCGTGTCTTCATTGATTCCGGTGCAAAGGCAGCAGTCGGAAGTTAGCAATAACTTCGATGCCGGCTTTCGTTTCCGGCATAGTCGTTTTGATACCGATCTAACGTGGTTTCTCAACGACATCAATGGTGCGATAGTAAAACAAGCTCTCATTCTTCCTCAGGGCTCGGTCGGCAGGTTCATTGGCGATCAGCAAATTAATTTTCAGGATCCCACCCGGGGTTGGGTTGCGGTTCCGCTCTCAAGTGGTGCGCCGGTTCTGATTCGCGCAAACTTCAGCGACGCTCGCATTTGGGGACTGGAATACACGCTTGATGCGCGCCTTCATCGCGATTGGACCTTCGGCGGCAATTTCACCTATATACGCGCGAAAGATAAGGCGACAGGGTTACCCCCAAACATCGAAGGTGGAACCCCACCTCCAACCGGTTTCCTGCGCTTACGTTATGAGCCTGGTGGCAAGCGCTTCTGGGTTGAGGGATACTCAACGCTCGCCGATCGCCAGAGTCGTCTATCTTCGCTAGACTTGGCGGACAGGCGCACGGGAGCGACGCGATCAACCGGGCAGATTGCGAATTTCTTCAGAAGGGGAGCATGCGTAAGAGGGCTGGTCGCACCCGGGCCGGACGGCCTCTGTGCTACTGGAAACGAAACGATTCTGATACCGACCGGAGAAACCCTCGCCCAGGTGCAAACCCGTGTGCTTGGCAGTCCGACCGCACCCGCACAGCCGCTTTTCACTTATCTTCCTGGCTACGGGTTAATCAATGTGCGTGGCGGCTATCGCTTTGAGAGATCCGAAATCTCATTCGACTTCGAAAACATCGCCGACCACAACTACCGTGGGCCAAGTTGGGGAATTGAAGGACCAGGCCGGAGCATTACGGGTCGTTACAAGCTTCGCTTCTAAGATTCACTGCGCGTCCGCGTTGTCCCACCGTTGCAAGACTAAGATTCGACAGTAAACGGAGGTCTACATTAACGTGCGCTGTAGCTCCGGATGCGGCTCGCCGCGGTGCAGTGCGTTAAGGCTCCGCCTTACCGTCGTTAGGGATTGGGAATCCGGAGGCTGCGCCTCCTAAACTACGTCGAAGCGCAGCCTCTTCAAAAGTAAGCATCCTGCGTAAGGCAGAGCCTTACCGCACTGCACGGCGGCAAGCCGCGAGGATTATCAACGGCTCATCCGTAGGTCAGCGCGAAGAGACGCGGGCGGCGGGCAATTTTTGGACACTGGAAGGAAGCACTTCGGAAAACGGAAGACCCGGTTGCAGACGGCGATTTTTAGCAACGTAAAGCCTCATCGCCAACCAGAGAATTCCCACGGAAAAGGCTATCCAAAGTACGGCCCAGAAAAGCGCGGGAACACCAGTGGCATTGGCCATGTTTACCGCGTCCGTTGGCACGGAAGGAGCGAACGGCGAGGACAAGAAGAACACAGTCTTCAGATCGAGAAGGGCATTGAGAATACATTGAACAGCCAGGAAGCTTACAAAGAATGTTGCCAGGCGCGCGTTGGCGAATCTGGCCACCAGGACCAGACCCGTGGTGATTAATAGTCCTGCCAATATTGTGAAGGGAATTCCGGACCACGTCGCGCCCGAGACCAGAGGCATAAAGAGTCCATAGATCAACGTTAACGCGAGAACCAGTCCCGCCGATCCGATAAGCACTGCCCGAGCGGCGACGCTTCGCCGAATTAGTACCAGCAACAAAGCTCCGTAAGCCATCGAGCCCAGGTAGCCTGCACTCGCCACCACCATTTGTGAAATGGTTCCACCCTGAGAAGTGTACGTTTCGCCACTGGCGTTCATCGCCACGCTCAAGCTACCGACGGAATTACCGGTTAGCATTGCCGCAATAGCGTGTCCGCCCTCATGTATGAAAGTGACGAAGATGCGGAAAGGAAAGGTCAGAATCTCTGCGAAGGGAATGAACCAGAGAATTATGGAAATTGCGGCCGCAGTAAGTAATAGGGTGGCTTGTGGTCGCGCGTCGCGTGAAATGCCTGACCTCATATCAAATCTCCGTTTGAGCTTTTCTTCATTGCATGTAGCTAAACGCCGGAGAAATTCATGATGTTCCGTGTTTTATGCATTACTAAGCTTTCCTAACGTAGTCGCCGGATTTTCCGCCCGTCTTACTTTCCAGACGTACATCGGAAATCGTGATTCCCTTATCGAGCGCTTTGCACATGTCATAAATCGTAAGCGCCGCTATCGAAACCGCCGTGAGCGCCTCCATCTCAACTCCCGTTTGTGCGTTCGTTGACACGGAGGATTCGAGATAAATTCCGTTGTCTTCAACGCGTGCCTGAACATCGACGTGAGTTAACGGCAGCGGGTGGCAGAGTGGAATCAGCTCCGCAG
>JALYTI010000036.1:6683-10046 GCA_030854375.1 Acidobacteriota bacterium
TGCCGGCGAGGCGCGCGGCTTCCAATGGATCACCCTTCGGAGTTCTGTGCTCTTGTACGGCAGCAACAGTTTCCCTGGCCATTAACACGCGAGCCGATGCCACTGCATGACGCGTGGTGGTTCCCTTGTCGCTAGTGTCCACCATTTTGATGAGACCTTCGCTGTCGATGTGACTGAGTTGTTTCAACGCAGTTCGTTTCTCCGCAATCCCTAATTCTTCACGGCGTGCACAATCAGTGTGTTTCCACCCAATAGAATCTCATCCGACTGCAACTCTTCTGTCCAGCGTTCCTGGCGTTTGCGCGCAGGGGTCATGTAGCCAATCAAACGAATCAGCGCCACGACGGGCCAGTAAAGCCACATGTGCGATTTTGGTTTGTCACGATGCAACTTGGAAACTTCAAAGTCGCATTTCTCCAGTGAGTAACGCAGCTCAGAGTAGCTGATCGCATTCACATGCAGGGCTATCTCTACCTTTTCGCCAAATTCACTACGCGCACTGGTCACATGCTCACGGCTTAGAGGTTTGAAGTGAGACGTGTATCCATGGAGAAGCCATTTGAACCGCTCTTCGATATTAAGAATGTTTGGAATGCTGACTATCAAATGTCCCCCTGGCTTAAGCACTCGCGAGAATTCGCGAATGGCTTGTTGAGGGTTTTCCACATGCTCCAGGCCCTCGATACAAGTTATATAGTCAAACGAGGAGTCGTCATAAGGAAGTTTGCCTCCCATGTCTCCTTTCCGTATCTCGACCCCGCGCAAACGAAATATTTCCGGATAGAGATCGCAGCAGTGAACGTCGAACCCCCACCCTAATAGCTGCTCCGCCAAAGCGCCTTCCCCGGCGGGGATATCCAGTAATTTTCCTACGGTAAAGCTTCGAACTATGCCGAGAACCGTCTCGTAGATCGCCTCGTGAGCCATAGCCTTGGGGGCTGTCTGACTCTGTGACGTCAATTCGTCGCGGTGGAGGGCGGTCTGCATTGTCACTGCTCGCAAAGGAAGCGGAATTTCAGGTGTCAAGCGATGCTTCCGAATAATCTTACAATAATCTTACATAGCCAAATCTTACGGAGTGTTCTAATTCACGTTCAACGCAAAACGGGTCAAGCGGGAGATTCAAGTCATTATGTCGGCATCCGTAAGAGAAAACTCACGGCACGAACCAAACTCTTCAGCCGGTTATAGTGGCGTCGAGGAGCATTCGGCTCCCCTCCATGCCTTTCTGGAGTACGCAACGTCTTTAGTTTTCCCTGTTCTGTTTGCGCTGAATCTCTATTGGGCGAGTTCTCGCCTGGACGAACTCGAATTACTCTGGCTGCTGGCGCTCGCGGTGCCCCTGGGCGTTGTTGGAGGCGATTTCGTTTCAGGCATAGTGCACTGGGCCGCCGACACGTATTGTTCTGAAGATACGCCGGTCGTTGGACCAAGTCTGGTCAAACCCTTTCGCATGCATCACATCTATCCGCGAGATATCTGTACGCACAATCTGGTAGCCACTGTCGGCAACGTCTGCATTCTAGCGTTTCCGGTGCTTTCTTTCTGCCTGCTCCTGATGTGGCTCATGCCGGAATCCGGTCTACTGGCATTTCTCGTGGTCCTCATCGCAATAATGTCGGCTGCCACGGTAGCGACTAATCAGTTCCATAAGTGGGCGCACCAGGAAGACCCTTCGGCTTTTGCGCGCTGGTTGCAACGCACCCGACTCGTGTTGGAACCGTCACATCATAAGCAACATCATACCGAGCCTTTCAATATGCACTATTGCATTACCAACGGTTGGCTCAATCCGCTCTTGAACAAGATCAAGTTCTTCCGCAGGCTCGAAGCTGTTTTGAGTTTCATTGGGATTGAAACTGCGAAAGCCAAGGACGCACGCGGATCAGCCGAGCCGCTATCACGATAGAGATACTTCTCAACTGCGCTCACCTCGCACGAGAACGTATTCCAACAAGCCCATGGTGAATCCCCGGTAAACAGCGACGTCCAGGAGCAAACTAAGCCTGGCCAACGCGAAGCCACGGATCTTGCTTATCGCTCGAATCGACTCAGGTCGCATTTGCTCGAAATAGTAGCCGGGAATCACCAACGCTCCCATCTCGTTGATTTCAATTTTTTCAAATCCTGCGCCCCGCATTTTCTCGCTGTAGACTTCGGCCGGATAGACATTTTCGCGCGGCACTTTCCAGAGGCTCCGCGCGGCTTCCGCCACAAATTTTTCCAGGAAATTGCGCGGCGGTCTCTTTACAATGAAGTCAGCCATCGCGATGACCCCGCCCGGTTGCAATACGCGGTGTGCTTCATGCAAAAACTTTTCCCGCGTATCAAAGTGCTCGGGACCCTCGATGCTCAATATGTGCGTGAAGCTCTCATCCGGAAAGGGAAGTTCGATGGCCGTCCCGTGATGAAAGCGCACCCGGTCTTGTATGTGGGCCTCGGCTGCCCTACGCCGGCCGTGTTCAATATGTCCCCAGGTTACGTCGAGGCCATCGATGGAGAAGGGAGCAAAATTCTCAAACAGGTAAATATCCTGTGTGCCCATTCCGGGTGCAACATCAAGAAGTTTGCTGGTTTCGTTCAGACCGAGGATTGTGCCCATTCGATGCACGAGGTTCTCAGCGGCCTTCACGTAATCATCGATGCCATTTTCCCAAAGTCCGAAGTTCAGATAACCGTTGTGCCAGTCTGCGTAGTTTTCTACTCCACCCGCGTAAAGGTTTTCTACCTTTCGTTCGTGTGCGCCGGCGCTCCAGCTTTTTCGATCAGTTTCGCTCATTCTCCTCCGGCCGCCAGTTAGATTTCTGTATCTTCTTTCTCAATTCTTTGCTTCTCTTTGCCTTTGCGTCTCTTTGCGAAGCCTTTGCGTTCTTTGCGGTGGTGCTTTTTTGTCTTTGATTACCACTAAACTACGAAACCGCAAAGTACGCGAAGGCGTCGCAAAGGGCCGCAAAGTGCGAAAGCCTGTGTCATGCACTCACACAGGAAGGTACACGATCTGAACCTTCGCTCCCGCATCAATCTCGCGCATGTCTGGTGGCACAATGATCAGTGCTGCAGCCCTCACAAAACCTACAAAATCAGACGAGCCTCCCCATTTCAACGGCGTCGCCAAAAGCTGACCATCATCATTGGTGCTCAATTGAGCGGGAAGATAACTCGCGCGTTCCTTCGCACCTTTTACAGCTTTCGCGAGAAGCGCTGTTTCTTTTTCCAACTCCCGTTGCTTCGCTCCTTGCATGATGAGTATCGCGGTGCGCGCGAAAAGATTAAAAGTGACTGACGCTGAAACCGGATTTCCCGGCAGGCCGAAAACAAGCGTCCCATTTGGGAGACGCGCGAAGACTGTGGGCTTGCCTGGGC
>JALYTI010000361.1 GCA_030854375.1 Acidobacteriota bacterium
ATCCCTGCGAGCGAAAAATATGCAATGACTTTGCTTTTGCGATATGGCAGGACAACTTCCATCACCAGTGCCAGGCAAGCGCAGACAGTCAGAATCAGCTCAGGAGCGATTAACTGTAAGTCGGCTACGCTGAATAACGCTGTGCTGTTGGCTTGTAATAGAAACATCTAAATCGTCGTCAGTTGTCAGTAGTTAGTTGTTAGTGGCACGCGTCTGTCTTTGGTATGTGGTGTTGGGTCTTTGGTCTGACCTCTGATCTCTGGCCTCTGGTTTCTGGCCTCTGACCTCTGACCTCTGTCCTCTGACCTCTGGTCTCTGTCACCTTTCTTCTATTACCGCTGCCTGTTGTTGTGTTTGGGCGGTCGGAGGCATACCGGGGATTGGATAGTTAGGTCGCACATGGCGAACCACAGCATTCACCGGCCGTTCGATGTAATTAAGAAACGGCTTGGGATAGACCCCGATCCAAAGAGACATGATGACCAGTGGCATCATGTAGATCCATTCTCGAGTGCTTAGGTCGATTAACTTTTCGTTTTTGGGGTTATCGATGGTGCCAAAAAACATTCGTTGGTAAAGCCAGAGCATGTATCCGGCATTCAAGATAATTCCCAGAGCGCCCCACGCCGCCCACGCCGGATTGGCTTCGAAAGCACCTCGCAATGACAAAAACTCCGAAATGAAAACACACAGCAGCGGCAGCCCGATCGCCGTCATGACCATCGCTAAAAAGATCGCCGCATATCCCGGCATGACATGCGACAACCCGCCGAATTCCGCAACGTTGCGAGTGTGCCGCCGCTCATAAATGATCCCCACTAAAAGGAACAGCGCGGCGGAATAGATCCCGTGATTGATCATGTGCAGCACTGCGCCATTTAGTCCATTTGGATTTAGCGCAAACAGCCCGAGCATGACGATGCCCATTGACGACACAGATGAATACGCCACGAGCTTCTTAACGTCGCCATCTTTCTTAACTACAAAATACATTGCTGCCAGCGCGCCGTAAATAATTCCTACGATGGCCAGAAAAATCATCACGCTGCGCACGCCGAATTGATAACTTGTGCCCGCAAAGAAATAAGTTTCGTCAGCCGAGGCGGCGGGAAACATAGGAATATTGAAACGGTAGAATCCGTAAGTGCCTAGCTTGAGCAAAATCCCGGCGAGTATGACCGAGCCAGCGGTAGGCGCTTCAACGTGCGCATCGGGAAGCCAGGTGTGAAACGGAAACATCGGTACCTTAATCGCGAAGCCCAAAGCGAAAGCGAAGAATAGCAGCACCTGCATTGCGCCCATCGGCAGTACCGATCCGAGAGCCTGCATGTAAAGGATATTGAACGTGCCTGTCCCATTTTTTGTTGCTGCCTGCACTGTGCTTGAAACCATTGCCGCTGCGTCCTTGTTTCCCGCGAGCAGGTCCATCGTTGCCTGCGTGATCTGTCCGGTCAGTGCAGTGTCTTGTGTTAAGAAATATATTTTTAGGACTCCGAGCAGCATCACAACTGAGCCCACCAACGTATAGAGGAAGAACTTGATTGCCGCATAAAGGCGGTTTTCGCCACCCCAAATGCCGATCAGGAAATACATCGGCACCAGCGAGACCTCGAAAAATAGGTAGAAGAGGAAAAGGTCCATCGAGGTAAAGACGCCTACAACCGCAGTCTGAAGGAGAAGCAACAGAATGTAATATTCTTTTTCGCGCTTCTGAATGTAATTCCATGAAGACAAAGCTGCGATAACGCCCAACAGCGTAGTTAGAACGATAAGCAACACCGCCACGCCATCCGCGCCCATTTGATAGCGCGCGCCAATCACGGGAATCCACTGGTGGTCTTCGAGAAACTGCATTCCGCCGATCGCCCGGTCATACTTTAGGAGAAACAATGAAGCCACAAATGCGAGCCCAAACCAGGCCGTGGCAAATTTCTTGATGAGGCTCGCCTGGTCCTTCTTAAAAAGCGCAAGAATGACGATCGCCCCGAGCGTCGGTAACCACGTAACGATGGAAAGAATTTGCAGATTGTTCATAAGTTGTTCGTAGTTCGTTGTCAGTTGTCAGTAGTTCGGCAATCATTAATCAGTAATCAGTTGTCCGTTTATCTTGGTCCGACGTCAGTAGTGACCAGTTGACTACTGACAACTAACTACTGACCACAGTCTCTTTCCGCGCGCCGTTTAAATAGGGCACTTGTGCCCCGGCGCGCAGGCGGACAAGTCCGCTTTCTAAACGATGCGCGCTCAAAAACCAATAGCAAAGAAGTTCTTAAATGCCTTCATGATGTCAGCACCGAAAAACATTGCCACCGCAGCCAACAGTCCAAAGACCATTACAAGCGCGTAGTTTTGCGCCAATCCGGTTTGGGCCGCGCGGAACAGCGGCGACATCAAACGGATAACAAAGGCCGCCACGGCGTTGACCAGTCCATCCACGAAATACTGGTCCGTCGCCCCAGTCACACGGCTCAAAAGTTTTGTCAGTCCGGCTGAGCCGTTAACGGCACCGTCGACAACTTTCGAATCAAAAGCGAAGACCGCGCGTGCAGCATCCATCGTCCGTCGTGTGATCGCCCATCCGTAGAATTCGTCAACCCAGTATTTGTGGTAACTGGTTTCGTAAAGGGGACGCAGTCGCGACGCCCATATGTCCGGGAGCCGCGTGTCTTTCACATAAAAAAGGTAGCCAAGTCCGATGCCAAGTCCCGCAACGGCAAGGGAGATGATGATGAACAACCACTCGGTAGCGATCTCGCTGCCGAGTTTAGACTCGGCCGCATGTGCAAGGTTGAACCCCTCGCTCCCATAAGGCGGAGACACTTCAAGCGGTTCCGCTTGCAGGACTGAAGCGACAGCATGAGTCTCAAATTCTACCGGCTTGCCATAGCTGTCAACGGTCTCATGTGTGCCGAAGTAATGCGTCGAAGGGTTCCATATGATTGGGTCAAGAAAGTTAACTATGTTCATCCGGCCGCCTATGTGTTTGCCGCCGGTGAAAGCCGGGCTGATTCCCACAAAGCCACCAACTGTCGCTAATACCGCGAGCACGGCGAGCGGTATCCACATCGATCGTGGAGACTCGTGCGGCAGGTGCGCGCCGTGCCGGTGACTCGCATGATCTAAGCGGTGCGCGGCTACATCTTCGTTAACTGGTCCGACGTGTTCGCCGGGTTCATGACGCGGACGATCTCCTGCCGATTCCATTTTCGCGTCGTGAGGGGCCAGGCCTTTGTCGTATGCGGCGGCGTGTGCTTCATCTGCTTCCCCGCCGGCGGGCCTCTCCAGAAACTTCTCCTTGCCCCAAAAGGTCATGGCAACAAGCCGAGTCATGTAAAACGCGGTGCAGGTCGCGGCGATGACTCCGACGGTCCAGACCAGCCAACCAACAGGAATGTATCTCGTCGCAGCTGCGTTCCAGAGAATTTCGTCTTTGGACCAGAACCCGCTAAACGGGATAATGCCGCAAATTGCCAACCAGCCTGCCAGGAAAGTGAGATACGTGTAGGGCATGTATTTTTTGAGACCGCCCATACGCCTCATGTCCTGCTCGTGATGCATGCCATGTATGACACTACCGGCGCCGAGAAACATCAGAGCCTTGAAGAATGCATGCGTCATCACATGGAAGATT
>JALYTI010000037.1 GCA_030854375.1 Acidobacteriota bacterium
GGCTACTGCCCCGGACCACCCGCTGCGCGTGGTGGTACTGACCTCATGACCCGATCGTTGTACCAAGGGCAACCACTCAAACTCATCAGTACACTTGGTTGGGATAACTTGTAATGACCCACTACCTGATTCCACGGTTTCTTTCTTACGCGGGAAACGGCTTACACTGTCAAAGTTCATCGGCAACCACCTCCCGGAGCGAGGTGTTAGTGGAGTCTTCAACAACACGACCCCGTGTTTTAGTCTTTGCAACTAAGTGCCAGCGCCTAAGGAAATATTTATGAGTAATACAAGAAAGAGTTTGGGAAACATGTTCCTGATCCGAATCGCGCTATTGTTGGCTTTACCAATCATGCTCCTCACCCACGCAGCAACTACGGCGTTGGCACAAACACCCACACCGACTCCTGACGATCGCGGTTTGGGTGTTCAAAGTGCCGGCTCAACCAACAGTTCGCAGGCCGGACAGCAGGCGCGAGAGGCGAAACCCGAACTTGTTCTCCAGACCGGCTATAACAATTTTATGGGAGCGACCCGACTCGTTTTCAGTCCCGATGGCCGATTGCTGGCGACCGCCACATTTCGGAGCAGCACCATCAAACTGTGGGAGACAGCAACGGGAAGAGAGCTGCGAGATCTCTCGAGTGGCACCCAGAGCGCGATCGGTATGTCTCCATACATCGCTTTCAGCCGTGACAGCCGGCTCATAGCAGCCGCGGCGGGCGATAACTCAGTAAGAATTTGGGACGTGACGAGCGGCCGCGAACTACAAACACTTGCAGGGTCGCAGGGTTCGCTGGCGTCTTCGATTGGAGTGTACTTTATCGGTTTCACTCCGGACGGCCAGATAGTGACGGTTAGTGATGCAATAAAAGTTTGGGATGTAGCGACCGGGCGAGAGTTGCGTACGCTGGGGACAACCTCTCTAAGTGTGTCCGGTCTTACTGGAGGCGAGGGCGGGGTCTCGCTCAGCCCGGATGGCAAGCAACTGGCAAACGTTGCAACGGATCCAAAGCCGCTCGTCACAGTTTGGGATATCGCCAGCGGGCGTGAAGTGCGCACGGTCGATCTGCCGGATGAGGACATCGGCGCGGTCGAGATCTCGTTCACATCTGACGGTCGCTTGTTCGCCTCAGGGATCGCAGACAAGCAAATAAAGCTTTGGGACTTAACTGCGAGGCAGAATGAACGAAAGCTGGGCCAAACATCTAAGGAATACGTTCCTGTAAAATTCAGCCGCGATGGTCGCCAACTCATCCTGGTAGAAGGCTACACCGTCAGACGCTGGGACACGACGAATGGTCAGGAGTTGCCGTCGTTGAAGGTACCGAACAGTGGTCTCACTTCCGGGGAGGCTGGCGCTTTTGTTAGTTTCAGCGAAGATGGAAAAAGAGTTGCAACAGGAGGCTTCGATACTCCAACAATCCTCTGGGAAGCAGAAACTGGAAAGCAGCTTCTCAAGATGAACGGCCGTACGAACATGGCCTACAAGGTGAAGTTCAACGCTGATGGGACTCAACTGTATTCGGGCGGGCGCACACGCTGGGATCTACGCACAGGTCGTGGCTTACGTATCGCAGCTGGTCCATCGGACAGAATGATTGGCATGCCGAGCCCTGACGGTCGATTGATCGCTACGTTCACGCTAAACAGCAACAGCGTGGCTGTTCTGGAAACACCGAGTGGCCGGCAGGTGCAGACGCTGACCCCAGCTAGCGGAGGGGGAGTTGTTCAGCGCGCAGGCTTCAGCCCTGACGGAACAATGCTCGTGACAACGTATGGCGCGGATGAACAGCAACGTCAAAAACCGGTGGTGGGTCTCGGGCAGTCTGCGGGCGGCATTGAGAATCAGGCAAAGATTTGGGATGTGAAGTCCGGGCGTGAGTTGCGAACGCTTATGCTCGGCCATAGCGCGACTGAAGTCGGCTTCAGCGCTGACGGCCACACGCTGGCCGTACTCGGCAGCATGGGCGAGATGTCACTTTGGGACACAGCATCCGGCAGTAGGTTGCGCGACCTGACTTCTTCACCTATGGCGAATATGGCTGCGCTGGGTAACATCGTCAACATGGGTAATATGGGCAGTCAAGGCTCAATGAATCCAGGTTCAGGTTCAGGCCCAGGCTCACCAAGGCCTGGCTCAAAAACGCCTAAGGGGATGCCCTCGATGCCATCGATGCCGGCGGGGATGCCGAATATCGCCGACATAACGGCGATGATGACGAACATGATGGGGACAATGTCTGCCGGAACTATGGGTCGCAGTGTCACTTCAGTGGCTTTCAGCCCGGATGGCAAGATCCTGGCAAGCGGCGGGGTTGAGTCAAAGTCGAATTTCGATCAGATGATAAGCGCGCAAATGGGCCAACAAGGTCAGAAAAAATCCAAGAACCAGAAGGCACTCGATCCCGACGACTTCATGAAAAATATGAAGGTCGAAGCGATTGGTCAGGTTGTGCTTTGGGATGTAGCCACAGGCCGCGAGCTCGGCGCTCTCAAGGGCCATGGCAAGGGCGTTACACAAGTTGCGTTCAGTCGCGATGGTCGATTGCTGGCTTCGAGTAGCACTGATAACACCATCAAGATTTGGGACGTGGCGACGCGGCGAGAGCTGAGAACTCTAACCGGGCATACAGCTAACATCGATTCGATGGACTTCAGCCCCGACTCGCGACTGCTGGCATCGGCCAGCGACGATGGTGGCACTTTTCTATGGGATACAAATACAGGCGAACACCTGTTAACGCTCATTTCCCTCGACGATGGCGGCGAGTGGATGGTGGTAACGCCGCAAGGTTTGTTCGACGGCACGCCGGTGTCCTGGAATCAGATTCTTTGGCGGTACAACCAGGACACTTTCAACGTCGCGCCGATCGAGTGGTTCTTCAATGAGTTTTACTATCCCGGTCTGCTCGCCGACATTTTAGCCGGCAAGCGCCCTCAGGTGTCGCAGGACGTTTCAAAGAAAGACCGGCGACAGCCAACGGTAAAACTTTCGCTCACTCCGCAACCTGGAGTTGCAACTGATAGCGCGACAGGAATCGCTGCGCGCACGGTGAAGATAAGAGTCGAAGTCACTGATGCACCCGCTGACAAAAACAACTCCCAGGGCAGCGGTGCTCGCGACGTGCGATTGTTTCGCAATGGTTCGCTCGTCAAGGTGTGGCATGGTGACGTGCTGAATGGTCAGGCCGCGGTTTCGTTGGAAGAAGAAGTTACGGTCGCGGCGGGAATGAACCGGCTGACGGCCTACGCCTTTAACAAAGACAACGTGAAGAGCAAAGACGCACAGTTGCCGTTGACCGGGGCCGACAGTTTGAAGCGCGCGGGCACCGCGTACATCATTGCCGTGGGGTTAAATGAATACGCGAATGCGCAGTACAACTTGAAATATGCAGTCGCTGACGCTCAAAGCTTCGGCGATGAAGTGCGGCTCAGGCAGGCACAATTGGGGCGCTTCGAGCACATTGAAGTTGTTCCGCTTCTCAACGAGAATGCGACCAAAGCAAACATCATTTCAGCCTTAAAGCGACTCGCCGGCATGCCTGGACCACCGAGTCTAAAAGCCACCCCTTTTGACGGACTCAAACGCGCCGAGCCGGAAGACACCGTAATCATCTACTTTGCCGGACATGGTACAGCGCAAGCTCAGCGCTTCTACCTGATACCACACGATCTCGGTTACACGGGTGAACGAAATAAACTCAATGAACAGGGTTTGCGAACAATACTCGCACATAGCATTTCAGACCTCGAGCTGGAAGAGGCAGTCGAGGGCCTGGATGCCGGTCATCTCCTGCTTGTCATTGATGCCTGCAATTCGGGACAAGCGCTCGAGGCCGAGGAGAAACGCCGTGGGCCAATGAATTCGAAGGGCCTCGCGCAGCTTGCGTATGAGAAGGGCATGTACATCCTCACCGCGGCGCAGAGCTATCAGGCTGCCCTGGAGGCAGCGCAACTTGGTCACGGGCTGCTGACCTACGCACTCGTGGAAGAGGGACTTAAGACATCAATCGCGGATAATGAACCGAAGGACGGTGTAGTGAATGCAAGAGAGTGGCTCGACTTTGCCACGGACCGCGTGCCGCAGATGCAGGAAGAGAAGATGAAGCAAGGACGAGGCATTGGTTTGGAGATCGCCTTCACAGAGGGTGAACAAAATATTGCCGACCCTCAGAAGCGCACGGTGCAGCGCCCGCGCGTTTTCTACCGCAGAGAGCTTGAAGCGAACCCTCTTGTCATCGCCAAACCGTAGTTGTCATCAACCAGGTGCGTCGTTCAGATTGATTCCCTATGTTCTGGGTTCAATCTTTACTTTGCCGATTCGCGACACGAAGGAACCCTTCATGAACTTTACACTAACAGTATCCCCGGCTTCGCCGCCTGATGTGCGGTGGCGGCTATGCCCCACCGCAGAGATCATTAATGCTTCCGGGGGCTACGCCCCAAGGGCATAGCCCATCGGAATTTCATTTCGCCGGAAGGTCAGAGACCTTCCGCACATCAGGCGGCGAAGCCGAACTGGGCTCATCATGATTAGCTTGCGTCGACAAAATCGGCCACTTCAAGATTGAATGCGCAACTTGCGAGATCTGCTTAATGAGTGCAAGAACAAATAATCATTCCATAGGCAAATCAGCTCCGCGCAAAGAAGGCCGGAAGAAGGTAACGGGTCAGGCGCTTTATGTTGATGACATTTCCTTTCCGGAAATGCTTTATGGCACGACCGTGCGCAGTCCCGTCGCACGCGGACGCATCAAGAACATTTCATTCGAAGGCGATATTCCCTGGGGCGAATTCACGATAGTCACTGCCAGCGATATTCCCGGTGAGAACTACGTCGCACTGATACTAAATGATCAGCCTTTCCTCGCCGCCGAAGTTGTCAATCATCCGGAGGAGCCTATAGTTCTCCTGGCCCATCCGAACAAATATTTGCTCGAAGAAGCGCGGCGTAATGTGCGCATCGAGATCGAAGAGCTGCCGCCAGTATTCACACTGCAGGATTCAGTAAATAAGAAGGAGATCATTTGGGGAAACGACAACGTCTTCAAATCGTTTCTGGTGGATAAAGGTAACGTTGATGATATCTGGGCCAAAGCAGACCTTGTCGTTGAAGGTGAGTATTACACGGGAGCTCAGGAACAGCTCTACATTGAAAACAATGGTGTGATCGCTATCGCAAACGCCACGGACGGCGTGACGGTTTGGGGTTCGATGCAGTGTCCTTACTACGTTCACAAGGCGCTGATAAAGTTGTTTGCTTTGCCGGAGAATAAAATTCGCGTCATTCAAACCGAAACCGGTGGCGGCTTTGGCGGCAAGGAAGAGTATCCGTCGATGATCGCAGGGCATGCCGCGTTGCTTTCGCTTAAGTCAGGCAAGCCCGTGAAGATAATTTACGACCGCGCCGAAGATATGGTCGCGACGACGAAGCGACATCCATCGCGCACGCGCAATAAGACCGCAGTTTCTAAAGATGGAAAACTGCTGGCAATGGAAATCGAATTCATTGTTGATGGCGGCGCTTATTGCACACTTTCTCCCGTCGTCCTTTCACGAGGAACCATTCATGCGGCCGGCCCGTATTATTGTCCCAACGTACGCATCCGCAGCAGGGCCGTGGCGACCAACGTTCCGCCGCACGGTGCCTTTAGAGGATTTGGCGCTCCGCAAAGCATATTTGCTCTCGAGCGGCACCTTGATAAAGTTGCTGGGAGGTTGGGTCTTACGCCAGATGAGTTTCGTCGTCGTAATTTTATTCAGGAAGGTCAGACGACTGCGACCAGCCAGGTCATCAGAGAAAAAGTTGACATGGGCGGCTTGCTCGATCGCGCGTTCGAGTTGACCGGCTACCATGAGAAACGAGAGCGCTTCGCGCGCGAGAACTCCGATCGGGGCAGTAGCCCGACCATCAGGGAGGGCGTCGTGCTGGAGGAGCAGTCGGCAGGAGCAGTCGGCAGGAAGAAATCAGGACTAAGAAAAGGAATAAGGAAAGGGATTGGCTTCGCCTCGTTTATGCACGGTGCCGGCTTCACCGGCTCGGGTGAGGTTTACCTCGAATCTGTCGTTGGCGCTGAAGCAACCGCCCAGGGCCATATCCGCATTCTTGCTGCGAGCACGGAGATTGGCCAGGGAACGAACACAATCTTTTCTCAAATCGCAGCAGAAGCGTTGGGGGTTGACACCGATCTGATTGAAGTCGCGCAACCGGACACTGCAGATGTTCCCAACAGCGGGCCAACCGTGGCGTCACGCACCTGCATGGTGGTCGGCAAACTCGTGGAGTCTGCTGTGCTTGGTCTAAAGCAAACCCTGATCGGCAGTGGACTATTGAAAGAAGATTACAGCCAATCCGGATTTCAAAATGCTTGCCGGGAATATATTAAGAGCTTTGGTTCACTCAAAACATTCAGCAAGTATCAACCGCCACCGAATGTCCGTTGGGACGACGAAAAGTATCAGGGTGACGCATACGGAGCTTACGCCTGGGCGGTTTACGTCGCTGAAGTTTCGGTGGACACGTTGACGTATGAAGCGCATGTCGATGACTTCGTGGCGGTGCAGGAAGTGGGTCGTGTGATCAATCCAGTGCTTGCCGCCGGACAGATTGAAGGCGGAGTTGCCCAGGGAATTGGTTTTACTCTTTTCGAAAACGTCGTTTGGAAAGATGGTCGAATGATTAATAACCAGATGACGAATTACATCATACCCACGCCGGCCGACATACCGCCGATTCGCGTTTACTTTACAGAGAACCCCTACGCCTTTGGTCCGGGCGGAGCGAAAGGGATTGGAGAACTTCCGATGGATGGCCCGGCACCGGCAATATTGAATGCGATAGAAAATGCCACAGGGGTTAGTTTCAATCACGTGCCACTCATGCCCGAAGCATTGATGGAAGGCTTGGGTGCTACGCAGGACTGAGAAGCGCGGCTCTGCCGCCGCGCAGTGCGGAATGGCTTTGCCTTTCCGTGAAAATCTTCTTCAAAGATCATTGGAGGCTACGCCTCCAATAGGGAGGCACAGCCTCCAGGTATTTTCAGCCGTTGACGGCAAGGCATAGCCTTACCGCACGGCCCGGCGGCCCAGCCGCAAAAGAGTTCGCTTTAGATGGAAACAACTGGGCAAACAGTGAAAATTCAGTGCATTGTAAACGGGGAGAGTAAGACGCTTCGCGCTTTCCCGATGGAGCGGTTGCTCGATGTCTTGCGTGAGCAGTTACACCTGACGGGCACGAAAGAAGGTTGTGGCGAAGGTGAATGCGGAGCGTGTAGCGTCGTTATCGATGGGCGAATCGTGAACAGTTGTCTGGTTCCAGTAGCACAAGTTGAAGGCTCGTCAATCAAGACGATAGAGGGAGTCGCCGCCGGCGATCAGTTACACGCAGTTCAGCAAGCGTTCATTGCTTGTGGCGGAGCGCAATGCGGCATTTGCACACCTGGGATGGTGATGGCTGCCATGGATCTTCTGGAGCGGAATCCGAACCCAACGGATACTGACATTCGTAATGGCCTCGCAGGAAACCTTTGCCGCTGCACGGGCTATATGAAGATTTTTGAATCTGTCGTGCGCGCATGCCGGAATGAATGATGTTCGATGTTGGATCTTTACGATGAATTTCATAAGTTGGTTCGACTGCTCGAAGAGCACGAAATTGCTTACGCACTTTGTGGCGGATTGGCAATGGCGGTCCATGGACGACCGCGCGCAACCATAGATATTGATATGTTGATTCTGGCGGAGTCGCTGCAGAGAGTCGTACCTCTGGTCGCCAAGCTTGGTTACGACGTCCGTGGAAGTGACTTGAGTTTCGCTAAAGGTGCCATTGAGATAAGACGAGTCTCAAAGATCGACTCAGAGTCGGGCGACCTTCTCTCTCTCGATCTACTTCTGGTAACACCTGAAGTTCGTTCGGTCTGGGAATCTCGTATCAAATTAAGTTGGGAAGGCGGAAAACTATCAGTTGTTTCGCAGAGTGGTTTGATTTCACTAAAACTGTTGCGAGCGAGCGGGCAGGATCTTGACGACATTAAGGCGCTACAAGAGGGAGTTGCCGATGCCGAAAGTTGATATGTCTCCTAATTCGATCACGACGCGCCTCAAGCGAGTATCGCAATTACGCAGGCTGTGTTTATCGCTGGGTGCGGCCAAGATCCACGATCGAGTTGCGGAAAAAGAAGTGAAGAGAGCTACAGAGGCAAAAGTAAAACCTCATAAACGTGAAGCCAAATGAGATCATACGTTCCGTCTTACCAACTCACGACTCCTGAAAATCTCAAGGAAGCTTTGACGTTACGTGCGCGCGAACCGGACGTATGGCAACCCTTTGCCGGCGGCACAGACCTGATGGTGCTGCTCGAAGCCGGCAAACTGTCTCACAAAAACTATCTCAACATTTGGAAGCTTGCGGAGCTTCGCGGGATTGAAGTGACCGCTGAGCACGTCACGCTCGGCGCACTCACGACCTACACCGAAGTGCAATCTAATCTGATTCTTCGTGAAGGGTTTCCAATGCTCTGTCAGGCGGCGAGCGAAACCGGAGGTTTGGCCATTCAGAATCGTGGCACGCTCGGCGGCAACATCGTGAACGCGTCGCCGGCCGCCGATTCGCCCCCAGCCTTGCTCGCATACAATGCGGAGGTCGAACTAATCTCTTTACATGGCGCGCGATGGGTCCCTTATCACGGGTTTCACACCGGCTACAAGCAAACGATTATGCGTCCCGAGGAATTGCTCGCCCGCATTCGTCTTCCGCGCAACAGTGCGGGATTGATCCACTACTATCGCAAAGTGGGCACTCGGAAAGCCCAGGCGATATCCAAGGTCTGTTTTGCTGCCACGGCGCTTATAACGAAAGGAGTGATGACAGAAGTACGCATTGCGCTGGGTAGTGTTGCCCCGGTTCCGCTTCGTTGCATCAAAACGGAAGACGCGATGCGGGCACTTACGATCGACGAAGCTACAATTGTGAGGGCGAAAGCAGAGTTCGCCCGGGAAATCGTCCCCATAGACGACATTCGGTCTACGAGGAACTATCGCCTTCGAGTCAGTCTTAACTTACTTGAGGACTTCTTACGACAGCTTGCGCCAATTCGCACATGACCCCCAAACCACTAAGCAAAGCCTTCATCATCGCCGTCGGATTCAGTCTCATATTCTTTCTGACCGCAAGCAGCGCCCTTGCAGAGTGTCCGAATGAAGTCAAACCTTCGACCGAACATCCGTTGCACATGCTTGTGCTGGGCGACTCAATAATGTGGGGGCAGGGCCTCAAGCCGGAACAAAAAGCGTGGTGGCGAGTTAAGTGCTGGCTCCAGGAAAAGACGGGAAGAGAAGTTAGGGAAAGAATAGAAGCACATTCGGGTGCCGTCATCGCCGCCGCATCGAGACCGCGCTCCAGATTTAGATCGAACGATGGCGAAGTCAATCTTCCGTTTCCTACAGTGAATGAAGAGCTCGATCATGCGCTTGAGTTCTATGGGCCCAACCGCTCAAAGGTAAATCTGGTTCTCGTCGATGGCTGCATAAATGACATAGACGTCAGCAATCTCTTGAACGCCGGCGCTATGCCTGATGGATTGCGTGAACAAATTTCGAACCGGTGCGGTGCCGGCATGCATGACCTTTTACGCCGTGTTACCGATGGTTTTCCCAGCGCCTATGTAATCGTGACCGGCTACTACCGGATCATTTCTTCCAGCACTGCCGACAACGCTTTCATTCGACTGTTGGTGAAAAAACTAAACCACGAAAGACCGGAAGCGCGCCACATGACTGACAAGGAAATGCGGTCGCGTCTCATCGCGCTCTCGGATTTATGGTACAAAGTTTCCACTTTAAGCCTCAGCGAAGCAGTCAGTAAAGTTAACACTGAACTCGGACAAAGCAGTTTGCCCCCACGGGCGATGTTCATTGAGATTGACTTTTGGCCAGAACACTCATTTTCGGCGTCCGATACGCTGTTGTGGAATTTCATGTTTGGCTCAACGAACCTTTCGGGGTTTAGACAAGTCATCATCGCCCTTTCTCTGGGAACAGC
>JALYTI010000362.1 GCA_030854375.1 Acidobacteriota bacterium
GTACCACCTCGCGGTAGCGGGTGGGTCGTAGATGGGGAACCGGATACAGCGGATTTCCAGCGTTGGCGCCATGAAAAGCCAGCGGAACCCACCCGCTACCGCGAGGTGGTACTGACCTCATGTCACAAAGGGAAAGCCATTGTCCGCGTTTGAACCCCATGCTGGTAGCCAAACTGCATCAATACCCAAATTAGAAACTATTTGCCTACCCAAACTCTGGTGCCGACACCGGCTTCGCCGGTTACAACTCGCATGATGTTGCCTGATTTCCGCATATTAAACACCACGATCGGCAAGTTGTTATCCATGCAGAGTGAAATTGCCGAAGCGTCCATCACCTTCAACTGACGCTCCAACACCTGCTGGTAAGTAATCGAGTCGTAACGAACAGCCGTCGCATCCTGCATCGGATCGGCGTTGTAAACGCCTTCGACTTTTGTTGCCTTAAGAATGATGTCGGCCTTGATTTCGAGCGCACGCAGCGCGGCAGCGGAGTCTGTGGTGAAATACGGATTGCCTGTGCCGGCCGCGAAGATCACCACGCGACTTTTTTCGAGATGTCGTACGGCGCGTCTTCTGATAAATGGTTCAGCCAGTTGCGGGATGTCAATTGCCGACATAACACGGGTGTGGACATCGAGTTTCTCAAGCGCGTCCTGCAACACTACGGCATTCATTACAGTTGCGAGCATGCCAATGTAGTCGGCAGCCGATCGATCCATGTTGCCCGCGCTCTTGGAAACTCCGCGAAAGATATTCCCGCCACCCACGACGACCGCCACTTGAACTCCAAGCGCGTGTACAGCTTTTAGTTCCTCTGCTACCGCTCTGGCGACGTCGACGTCAATTCCGTAATTTTGCTCGCCCATCAAAGCTTCGCCCGATATCTTCAACAAGACGCGGCGGTAAACTAATTTAGCTCTATCGGAATTAAGTGGTTCGGCGATCATTAGTTTCCTAAGCGAGCGGAAGCGTCCAACCTTAGGTAGGACAGGCATTCCTGCCTGTCGTTGTTAACATTCGTGCCTGGTTCGGGTTTGGAAACGAGCTTAGCCTATAAGCGATGCGACTTCGCTGCCGAAATCTTCATCACGCCGCTCGAGACCTTCGCCCATCTTATAGCGCGTAAAGCGGCGGATTGTAATCTTCTCGCCCGTTTTGGCCACCTTGTCGGTGACCAGCTCAGCCACCGTCTTGGCCGGATCTTTAACAAAGGGCTGATCCAGCAAAACCGTTTCCTCGTAAAACTTGTTGAGACGGCCTTCGACGATTTTGTCGATAACCTGCTCCGGTTTGCTCGCATTCTTGGGATCGTTCTTGGCCTGCGCGCGAGCGATCTCTCTTTCCTTCTCCAAATCGGCCGCCGCGACATCTTCCCGCGAAACAAACCTGGGCTCGGCTGCTGCGACGTGCATTGCAATATCTTTAACGAGTTGCTGAAACTCCTCGCCCCGCGCGACAAAATCCGTTTCGCAGTTTACTTCCACGAGAACGCCAACTTTTCCGCCCATGTGGATATAGGAACCCACAATGCCTTCGGCAGCGATACGTCCTTCCCGCTTCTTTGCAGAGGCCAGGCCGCGCTTGCGCAAAATGTCTATGGCGCGTTCTTCACTGCCCTCAGCCTCTACCAGCGCGTTCTTGCATTCCATCATTCCTGCGCCGGTCTTTTCGCGAAGTTGCTTTACCGCTGTTGCTGTCACTTCTGCCATGGTTCTAAAACTCTCCGATTGATCTGTTATTGAGGTGGCACACAGACTTTCGTATGTGAACCACTACTAAGGACGCCCGAAGACTGAAGTCTCCGCAGCTTCCTAAAGAAAAGCGCAGCCCGGCGGAAGTCCCGCTTTTAAGGCTGCGCTCGCCGGTAATAAGAATCTCGAAATGGTCGGGTTCAACTCGTCGCTACAACCGACTCGGCGCTTTCGTTAGCAGCCGCGTCCGTGTCGGATGTTCCCGACGCCGGGGAAGGGGTTTGGCCAACTTCGCTACCATTATTTGCATTGGATGCGTCAGGCTTTCCCGCAAACTCGGTCTGGGCCGGCTCTTCTGTTTGTCCGCCTTCAGCGCCTTCGCCTGCTCCAGAACCGTCGGCTTCAGATTGAGCAACGACGCCGCCTTCCGTAGCAATTTGCTGACCTTCCAGAATTGCGTCTGCTATACGCGATGCGAAAAGACGAACCGCTCGCAGAGCATCATCATTGCCCGGGATGACATAATCAATTCCTTCCGGCGAACAATTGGTGTCAACCACGGCCACAATGGGAATCCCCAACCGGTTGGCTTCCGCTACCGCTATCTCTTCCTTCCGGACGTCGATGATAAAAACTACGTCAGGAAGTCGATTCATCGACTTAATACCCGACAGGTTCTTATTCAAGCTTTCGCGCTCTCGATCAAGCTTGATGCGTTCTTTCTTAGTTAGCTTTTCATAACGGCCATCGGTCTGCATGGCCTCGAGGTCTTTCAAACGCTTTATCGACTTCTGAACGGTTTGGAAGTTGGTCAGCAAACCGCCCAGCCAACGCTGGTTGACGTGAAATTGACCACAGCGTTCAGCTTCTTCGCGAACAGCATCCTGAGCCTGTCTCTTTGTTCCGACAAAGAGCACGGTCTTTCCTCTGTCTTCGGCGATCGCATTTGAAACGAACGCGAGCGCGTCGCGAAACATCCGCTGAGTTTTCTGAAGATCGATTATGTAAATGCCGTTGCGCTCGCCGAAGATGTATTCCTTCATCTTCGGATTCCAGCGCCGAACCTGGTGGCCAAAATGGACGCCAGCCTCCAGTAGTTCTTTCATCGTAACCTGAACCAAACTAAGTCTCCTTTTCAGTGAACTGGTTTAATGTAATCGCCATAACCCCTGGCCCCTCCTTTGAAGAGCAACCAATCCGGGTTACGACAATGGACTTGGGATATTTCCGATTTTCAATTGCCGATTGCCGATTCTTCAAACTCGTTACCGACTGTGCTGCCACCGTTCAAACGCAATGCAATGCGCAATCGGCAATTGGGCAATCGGAAATGTTTCTATCGCTTTGAGAATTGGAAACGTTTACGGGCGCCCTTCTGCCCATATTTCTTACGTTCTTTGATGCGCGGGTCGCGTGTGATCAGACCCGCCTGTTTAAGTGCGGGACGAAGATCTGCGTTGTATTCGAGTAGGGCTCGCGTGATACCGTGACGAATCGCGCCTGCCTGTCCCGCAGGTCCGCCGCCGCGAACATTAATCAGAACATCAAACTTACTGACCGTCTCGGTCAACTGCAAGGGCTGCCGGATGATCATGCGTAAAGTTTCATTCGGAAAATACTGATCGAATGCTTTTCGATTGATTTGAAATTCGCCGCCACCAGCACGCAAGTAAACTCTCGCAGTTGACGTCTTGCGTCGTCCCGTTCCGTAATATTGAATTTCAGCCACAGCTATATCTTCCTTAATTTTACTCTGCATTTATTAAACTTGATTTGTTTGATTTGATCTGGCGGTGACGAGTTGGTGAGCCTGCGGGCGTTGAGCGGTGTGTGGATGTTCGCCATCGGCATAGACCTTGAGTTTCTTTGCCATGGCCTTACCCAATTTGCTTTTGGGCAGCATACCCTGAACGGCCAGCGAGATTACCCGGTCC
>JALYTI010000038.1 GCA_030854375.1 Acidobacteriota bacterium
GGGTATCCGTAGTGTAGGTCTTGGTGATTGTGTGCGTGCCATTCTTCGTTATGTTGATTTGCCGGAATGAAAGCGCACGAGAATCAAGAACTCGAATTTCATGGCGCATGTCGTCGCCTTCGCTTTGACATCCTGATTCAGTGCAGACGATCAACTGAAGAGACTCGGTGTTTGGTACATCCAGCCTTGGGTAGTAAGCCTCAGTCATAACGCCGTTGTTTAGCGTGAACCACACCTGCGACCGGACCGTATTTGCAGTTCCAAATCCATTTTTCGCGGCGCTTGGCCAATGCGCGTCTAAGCCCGGAGCGCCAGGCGCTACTCCGTTAGTTGCCTGCCCGAACAAAGCTGAGCAAGTCAGGAGCAGAGTTGTCGAAATGACGATTGGGCGAAACATTATTATCTTTAGCTTAAGAGACGGGGCGTGACGAGCGACGAAACACTCTATAACCCCACGCCTCAAGAGTGAGTGCCGGAAGAGTAGTCACACGTTTTCTTGCCGCCCCTTTCGGTGCGGGAGCGTCTGGCGGCAACGGCGGCGCTACGTCTGGTGTCACATCTGCAAAACCATTTCCGCGAGTAATTTTGACTGATCCGGAAAACGGGCTGTTGGAAAAATTAATGGCGACCACCACCTCGTCATCCGGAGTACTACGTCTAAAAGTCAACACTCGCGACTCGTCAGAGTTATTCAACCACTCCAGCGAGCCACGTCTCAACGCATTGCTCGCGTGACGCAAAGCAATCATTTCTTTGTAGAAGCGCGGGAACTCCGGTCGCCGTTCAGCGATCGGCCAAAAAATAGGAAGCTTCTCAAATAAAGCCGGCGCGCCCGATTCAGTCGCATCGCCAACTTCCATACCATTGTAAATCAAGGGTACTCCATCGAGTGTGAATATCAACGCGGACGCGGCCAACGCTCCTCGTTCGCCAAATCGGGCGATCGCTCGCCTTTCGTCGTGGTTATCGGAGAAGCGCATGTGCAGCGACCGACGTGGCCACTCTTTAGCTTCCTTCACCCACTCCAGGCGCAAATCTGAAGCCTGGCCGCGACCCTGCAAGAGATTAGTCAAGGCGGTGTGGAGCGGCCATGAATAATCAAAGTCAAAAGCTTTTACAAGCAGTTCTGGCTTGTGGCCTTCGGCGAGCATGACTATATCAGGCTTGATCGTTTCCAACTCGGCGCGCGCGGTTTCCCAAAAGTCGGTTGGCACTTCCTCAGCCACATCGCAGCGAAAGCCATCGAGATCGAAATCGCGAATCCAGTATTTCAACATGTCGATCATGTACCGGCGCAACTCAGGGTTTTTGTAATTTAACTCGGCAACATCGCTCCAATCGTGAGGATACGTGATCCGCCCATTGGCGTCCCGTTCATAAAAATCAGGATGCTTCATCATGACACTGTCCCACGAGGTGTGATTAGCCACGATATCGATGATTACCTTCATTCCGCGCCGGTGTGCTTCCGCTATCAGGCGATGAAAATCCTCTTGCGTGCCGTAGTCAGGATTGACGGCGTAATAGTCGCGCACGGCATATGGGCTGCCAATAGTTCCCTTCTTCTTCTCCTGGCCGATGGGATGAATCGGCATTAACCAGAGAATCGTTACGCCGAGTGTCTTCAAGTCATCAAGACGGGCGGTGATGCCGTTGAAGTTTCCCTCAGCAGAGAATGCGCGCGGATAGATTTCGTAAAGCACGCCATCGCGGACCCAATTGCGCGTCGGGCGAGCTAACTCTTTCGAGAAATTACGGGCCGGTTGCTGTTGTGCTGCAGCAATTCCATAAAAGAGCGGCGCGATCAAGAGGGCCGTGATTAGGAGCAGAATCTTAGGTAGTGGACCTATCGGGTTGTTCAATGGCATGGACAATTCCCTTTTCTGTTGCGCTCCATAACTCAAGTTTTGTGAGGACTGGTTCGGAAAGGCGGAGCCTTTCCGCACATCAGGCGGTCGGCTGCAACCGAAACCAACGGTTCGATAACGCCGACCACCTCCCACAGATCGGCCTTTCACTCCTTATCAATCAATCCCGTGCTTGGTACCGGCTGTACCGATTCCGGTATTGTAAACAACTCATGTTGGTCGGCTTCAAGTACCGCCTGTTCCGGCACATCCTTGTCGGCGACATCGCTAACCAACAGGACGCTGATTGCTGCGAGCGTCAGAAAGACTCCGCCGGCCATAACAACGTACATCGGCGCGTTTGGATTATCTCGCCCAAAGACGGCGCGAATGACTGGACCGAAAGCAAACGAAGCAATGATCTCCGGTATCACAATGAAGAAGTTAAAAATACCCATGTACACTCCCATACGCGCTGCCGGCAATGCGCCGGAGAGTATCGCGTAGGGCATCGACAGAATTGAGGCCCAGGCGACTCCGACGCCTACCATGCTCAGTAACAGGATTCCCTTGTCATGGATGAAATAAACCGACAGGAGTCCGAGCGCGCCACACAAGAGTGAAATAGCGTGAACAGTCTTTCTGCTAGTAGCTCGCGCCAATGGTGGGAGGAGAAAAGCCACCGCAAAACAAGTGATCGAGTAAATCGCGAAAGCATTACCGCCCCATGCTTGTCCGTCAGTGAAGCGCGGATCTCGCTCATTCGCTGCCCCGAAGATGTGATAAGAGGTCATCAACCCAAAAAACATCCACATGCAAAACAGTCCCAGCCATGTAAAAAACTGAACGACAGCAAGCTGCTTCATCGTGCGCGGCATCTCGCGCATAGCGCTGGAAATCTCACGGAGAAGTTCGTTAATAATTTTGAGTACTTTAGCCAGGCCCTTACCGTCGCCGTAAGTCTCTTTGCGCTTCCGCTCAAACTCTTCCATGTTTTCCGGCGGGTATTCTTTCGTAGTGAACACGGTCCATAACACGCAAACTAGAAAAGCTACTGCTCCAATCTTGAACGCGTAGTTGACGCTCGTCGGAATGAGGCGAACAGCCTGATCGGCGGCGTTAACTCCACGCTCGTCAACACCGAGTCGTCGGAAGATGTAGGGGAGCGCGTTCGCCAGCGTGGCCCCGATTCCAATGAAGAAACTCTGCATGGCGAATCCGGCCGTTCGCTGATCGACATTCAGCTTGTCGGCGACAAAGGCGCGAAACGGCTCCATACTTACATTAATGCTGGCATCCAGAATCCAAAGCAGTCCCGCGGCCATCCATAACGCGCCTGAATCGGGCATGAAGAACAGAGCAATACTGGCGAGAATTGCCCCCGCCAGGAAATAAGGCCGCCGGCGGCCGAGCCGATTCCAGGTTCGATCGCTCATTGAGCCGATGACCGGCTGAACTAATAAACCAGTAACCGGTCCGGCAAGCCACAGAATCGGCACATCCTCAGGTCGGGCGCCCAGGTAGGTATAGATTCCGCTCATATTGGCGAGCTGCAAGCCCCAGCCAAACTGAATCCCCAGGAATCCGAAACTCATGTTGAAGATTTGCCAGAAGCTTAAGCGTGGTTTTTGCATTTACCAGTCCTCCAAACTATGGACCATGAATGACGGTCGCGGCTTCGCCGCTTGATAATGGCTTTGCCTTTCCGTCCAATCCTTAGAACAATTTGAGAGGCTTTGCCTCGACGGAGAAATGAGGCGCAGCCTCAGGTGAAATCAGAACGCCACGGAAAGGCGAAGCCGTTCCGCACATCAAGCGGCATAGCCGTCAAACGACTTCTATCACGAACAAAATGAAATCCTCGATCAACTGCATTCTAAGAGAACAGCGCACACGCCCTGATCTTCTTCATAACGATGGAAGCATTTCGTCTGGATACCAGACTTGTCAGCCATTTCGACAAGCGGGCGCACAAGTACGCTTTCTAAACGAAAGATCCAATTACTTCCGCACAAAGATGGCGGCTGAACGAGAAGGCAGGGCAACGCTTATTCTTCCGTTCTGCACTTGAACATCTTCGCTTGCCCCTAAACGATCGCCGAGCCGCATGCCGTTTGTCAGACCAGCTGCGGACACTTCAAACGCAATCATCGCCGGCTTGGTGTCGTTATTAATTACGGTCACAACCGTATCGCCTTTCGTCGTTCGTGCATACGCATACTGCTGATCCGAAGCGTAAAGGTTTACCAAAGCGCCGCGTCTTAGTGGATCAAGTTCACTATGCAAATGCGTTACCTTCCGAACGTATTCGAATAGGTCCTCTTCTTCTCTCGTACGCCCCTGTTTTGTAAAAGCATTACGCTCGTCACCGGGAAAGCCTCCAGGAAAATCGCCGCGCGTGCTGGGCTCGTCCGCGCCCGTCATCGCAATCTCGTCGCCATAATAAAGCTGAGGCACGCCGCGCGTAGTTAGTACAAACGCATTTGCCAATTTCAACCCGGCAAGGCTAGCCCCCTTCTCGCTCATGAATCGACCATCGTCATGTCCACCGAGCAATGTCACAAGAATATCTGAATCCGTGTAGAGATAATCCTTGGCCAGCGTCTTGGGCACTTCGTCCAGTTTCTTTCCTTCGGCGAAGGCGTGACGAATCGCATAGAAGAGTGGGAAATCAAGCAGCGAATCCAACCCCGAGTCCGCGCCGTCACGCACCTTTCCGCCCTGAAAGTAAGAGGTGTGGACGACGTCGCCATCTTTCACCTCGCCCACTACTGTAAAATTCGGAAACTCTCGCTTTAGCGCTGCAGTCCAATCATGCCAAAAGGTGTTGGGCACATATTGCCAGGTATCCATGCGAATGCCATCAAGGCCGGTCGTGCCGATCCACCACAAAGTATTTTGAATTAGATAGCGGGAAACCTCCGGGTCTTTCTGATTAAGATCGGGAAGAAAATCGAGGAACCAGCCCTCCATGGTCTCGCGTTTCAGTTGCTCAACCGGTCGCGGATCGTGGAGCACCCATGTCTGAAACACGTTCTTCAGATGTTGTTGTTTGGTCCCATTGAACCAGGTATGCGTCGGCGAGTCGTTAACCCAAACGTGATATGGACCGGTGTGATTGACTACTTCGTCCTGAATAATCTTTATGCCAGAGCGATGCGCGGCATCGACAAGTTCGCGCAACTTCGCGAGTGAGCCAAAGTGCTCATCGACACCATAAAAGTCCTGCGGGTTGTAGCCGTGAAACGCGGTGCTTGGTCTACCCTCTTTCAACTCGATCTCATTAAGGCGATCGTAGTTGTCGTACCAGGGCGTAAGCCAGACCGCGGTAACACCCAGATCCTTGAGATACGGCAAGCGGTCGATAACGCCCTGCAGATCACCACCGTGGTAGTAGAACTTGTCTTTACGGTTGTAGAGACCACGCGACTGCGGGGGATCATTGTTTTCAGGATCACCATCGCTGAAGCGGTCGATCATAATCAGGTACATCACGTCAGCCGGCGAGAACCCCTGAAACCGGTCCTTGCGATTCAGCGCTTTGAGGATTTCGAAAGGCAAGTGACTTGTGCCGTTGGCCGTCGTAATGCTGAGGCGGCGTGGGCCAGGTTGTGCATTTGGCGCGATGGCAATATTTACGAACAGATAAGTCCCCTGCTCGCTTATTGCCGGCGTCCCCACCACTCGAAGGCCTGATCCGCCCACCAACACCCGCGCGCCCTGGAGGTTTTTGCCACGAATCATCAACCGCACCGGATTAATTGAACTTCTGGTCCACCAACTCGGTGGCTCAACCTTGAGAAGCTCGGGCGCTGTTTGAGCGGTGCTCCGCACGGCCGCCGCGACGATAGTCAAGGCGACGAGGCAGGTTAGATGTATTGTTTTTACAGCCGGCATTTGTTTTGTTAGGCCGTTTAGAAAGCGCACTTGTGCGCCCGCTCGCGGGGACAAATCTGCTTTCTAAGCGGCACTCACCTTATCTGGTTTCTCGTCAGCTCTACCATATACCTCAGTCAACTTCCCCAAACGGGCAGCAATCTCGTTTGTCAGTGCGTTAGCCTTAAAGCGCCAGGCCCAATTACCTGCGGTCGTGTTAGGTAGATTCATACGCGCTTCGGTGCCGAGGCCCAGTAAGTCCTGCAAAGGAACTATTGCCGTATTCGCGACCGACGCCAGCAGCGCACGAGTGAAGTCCCAATGGATCTCGTTACCGTCAGTTTTCAGGTACTCCAGACAAAACCCGCGCTCACGCTCGATCTGTTTTGCTGTTCTGGTCGAACCTTCACCGGCCACACTACTGAACCAGCCTACTGTTGTATCGTTGTCGTGAGTGCCAGTATAGGCAACTATGTTTTGTTCGTAATTATGTGGAAGATCTATGTTCTTCGTATCGCTGCCGAATGCAAACTGCAGAATTCGCATTCCGGGAAAACCAAATTCATCACGCAGGGCCACTACGTCAGGAGTAATGACGCCGAGGTCTTCGGCGATAATAGGCAGTTCGCCGAGGGCCCGTCTGATCGCGGTGAACAGCTCTCTGCCCGGCGCTTCCACCCAGCGACCTCGCTCTGCAGTCTTGTCGCCTCCGGGAATCTCCCAACACGCTGCAAAACCGCGAAAGTGATCGACACGCACGATGTCTACAACGTTCAGCGTTGCCTCAACTCGCTTTATCCACCACTTGAATCCGTCCTCGAGCATTCGATCCCAGTTGTATAACGGATTGCCCCAGAGCTGACCCGTGGTGCTGAAGTAGTCAGGCGGAACGCCGGCAACGACCAGTGGATTTCCGTTTTTCCCTAACTTAAACTGTTCCGGGTTAGTCCACACGTCAGCCGAGTCATGCGCCACAAAGATCGGAAGATCACCAACCATGCTGATGCCGCGTTCGTTGCAGTAATTCTTTAGTTCAAACCACTGACGAAAAAAGAGAAACTGATAAAACATCTGGGCTTCAACTTCCTCTTGAAGCTGTTCGCGAGCTCGCTCAAGCGCTGCCGGTGTGCGTCGTACCAGCGCCGGTTCCCAATCGTTCCAGGCAATACCGCCGTGAGCATCTTTCAACGCGCGGAACAACGCATAGTCGTCCAGCCAGTCGGCATAGCGTTGCGCAAAAGTTTCAAAAGCGCTGCGCAGAGTAGTGTCAGTAGTTTGCTGGTAGCGCGCGTAAGCTTTGCGGAGAAGATTATTTTTAAACTCATGAACTCGTTGAAATTCCACACGCTCCGCAGAATGTGAGATCGAGACTGGTAAGTCAGACTTGTAGAGCAATCCCTCCGTGATCAAGACCTCGGGACTAATCAACAGGGTGTTCCCCGCAAAAGCTGAGTAACAGGCGTAAGGTGACTCTCCGTAACCCGTTGGTCCCAGCGGCAAAATTTGCCAAAGGCTCTGTCCGCCCGCGACGAGGAAGTCGGCAAATTCATAAGCCTCAGGTCCGAGATCGCCGATACCGAATGGCCCCGGCAGCGAGGTTGGATGTAACAGGATGCCGCTGGATCTTGGGAAATGCATGCTGGTTTATTTCTGCCGATTAGGTACGGACTTGTCGAATCCCTTCCGGACGCTGGCTCACAAGTGCGCTCTCTAAACGATACAATTTTATTTTCTTGTCCGTTTAGAGAGCGCACTTGTGCGCCGGCCTCGCGCTGCACTCAACTCTTCTTCGCTCCACAACCACTTCTGATCGACTTCAATGGGCACGGTACCCGGTTCGTGCGGCAAATACGCTTGAAAACTTGACCATCGCCACTTGGCAGGATGATCGCACAATCCTGCGCGCACCGGATTCATGTGAATGTAGTGAAGCTTCTGACGAATGAATTTGCGGCTCCAGATATCAACCGCCGAAAACTCCCTCATCCAAACAGCGTGAGTCTGACCTGACTTAAGTGGCTTCTCCAGACTTAACTTGTCTAGTGACTTGGCGTGGCCCTCCCCGCGCAGCCAACCAAGAATCAAAACCGCTGCCCTGCCTTTGAGCCTTCCGACCACAATGCTTATGTCCAGTTCCAAAGGATTCGCTAGCAAGTGGAAATGATCAGGCATTATGACGTATCCAATAAGCTTGAACGGTTCCTTTTCGCGTGTCGTTGCCAACGCATCGATAAAAAGGGAGCAGGCATGATCACTGCGAAATATCGGCACGCGATTAAACGTTACCCCTGTGACGTAATGGACGAGGTTAGGCTCTCGGGATTTGAATAGATGCATCTTGCCTGGACGTTTAAGCACGGTTAACTTCCTTCCCTCTTACGGCTTTTAGACAGTGGGCTTGTCCGCCGTCGTTTGCGTCAAGAGTTGATAGTTGACGCTTGCGCGACCCGGCGCACAAGTGCGCTCTCTAAACAGCGTGAGATCCTTGTTTTGCCGCTGGCGCACAAGTGCGCTTTCTAAACAGCGCCAAATAATCCGTTGGAGCTTATGGAACTTTCAAGGCCACCGCGGCCCTTGCCGGGAGAATTAGCGTCGCCTGGCCATTCGTGACGGAACCAGGGCCGGAGGTTCCAATCAAATTCATTAGTGCAGCGCCGTCTCTCAAGCCAATCACACCTGCAGGTATGACGACTTTCTTTTCCTGAGTCGCACGATTTATTGCGATGATTACAGTTTCCCTTTGATCCCGTCGCGCAAACACGTAGGCATCGTCGTCGTAGAAAAGATCGATCAAACGCCCCTGGCGTATCGCGGAGTGTTCCGTCCGCAATCGAATCCACGAACGCGTCCATTCATACATCTGTTGCTCTTTTGCGGTCCGGCCACTGGCGTCAAACGCACTGCGAGCGCCTCGATCCGGGCCAGAAGCAAACCCACCGGGAAAATCGCGACGATTGTCAGGATCGTCCTTCCCTTCCATCGCGATCTCTTCGCCGTAGTACAGCTGAGGGACACCGCGGACGCTTAGTGTGAACGCAGTGTGCATCATCGCCCCCTCCAAAGTGGCGCCATCGAGCGACATGAATCGAGCAGTGTCGTGATTGTTTGCGAGGGTCGTGATTTTTAAGGGCGCGGGATACAGCGCGTCATACTTCAACTGATCGCGGAGCGCCCGGATTGGTAATTTGTTTGTGAATGCCAGCAGCGACGTATTCCATAGCGAAAAATCGAAAACAGAATCAAGCTTCGTGTCAATTCCATCCCAACCGGTGTGGCCCCCAATGAAGAAAGCTGTTTGCGCCGCATCGCGCTCGAATACTTCTCCTACCATCCACATTCTGGGGTACTGACCATGTAAGGATTTCGAAAGATCGCGAATGAACTCGCGAGGCATGTATTGGATTGTGTCCTGTCGAATGCCGTCAATGCCCGTTGCGCCGATCCACCAAAGCGAGTTCTGTATCTCATAGCGAGCAACTTCCGGCTCTTCCTGGTTCATATCAGGCAAGTCGTCGCTAAACCATCCATCAAGCGTATTGCGCACTTCGTCTTGATTCCCATGAGGCGAAAGCAACACGCTGTTCTTGAACTTATTGAGGGCGTGCTGCGCCGGTGTGCCGTGAAACCAATCGTCCAGCGGCGGATCGTTGACCCATGGGTGCTGAGAGCCCACATGGTTTGCAACCTGATCTTGAATAATCTTCAACCCCAGCGCATGCGCCTTTTCAGTTAACTCGCGCAGGCTCGCCATATCGCCGAAGCGATCCTCAACTTTGTAATAATCAATCGCGTGGTAGCCGTGGTAATAAGTGTTTGGACACCATGGCTTGTCGCACGTCTTCAAACCATTCCAATTGTCGTACCAGGGAGTAAGCCACAATGCAGTGACACCGAGGTCCTTAAAGTAGGGCAGATGATCGATGATGCCGCGCAGGTCTCCGCCGTGATACGCGCGCGGATTTGTTCGGTTGTTTGCTGCGGCTGGGGCGGCTGCAGGCGTATCGTTTGACACATCACCATTCGCAAAGCGATCTGTCATGATGAGATAAATCACGTCGTCGTTATTAATTCCCTGAAAATGCGTGCGCGGATCCAGCGGCGCTTCTATATGAAACGGTATTGTTGTGCGCCCGCTGGCTGTTTCCAAATTTAGAGGATATTCGCCAGGGGGCGCAGTCGGACTGATGGTGACATTCGCAAACAGGTAGGTTGAATTCTTATTGACAAAGACTTCAGACACGCGCGTGGCCGGATTGAGTGAACTTATGCGGGCGCCTGCAAGGTTCCGGCCCCGCACGAGGAGCCTTACGGGATTGATC